>CAUVSV010000001.1:0-231372 GCA_963554735.1 Streptococcus oralis | reverse complement strand
AATCATTTTCACACCCTTTCGTCTATTAGTATAGAAGAAAGCTCTCAGCACATGTCGAGTGTGTAGCTTTGCTTGTAAAAGCCTAGAACATTTTGATAAATCGCAATAATGAAAAGCCTTGGTTTCAAGGCTTTTTGTATTGGCGTGGGGGAGTATTATAGTGAGAAAATTTTTGGAATGAATAGAAGTGATAGCTAGAAATTATCAGTTTCTATTTCCATTTACCCTGTGGGTACGTGTTTGTTTCCATTGACAAGGAGTTTGTGGGAATAGAAACGTCCCCACCTTACATATCTCCAGAATGGGCGATTGAAATTGAGACAATTTAATAGAGATAAGCTCTTGTTATGTTTCTTTTAAGTCAATAAACTAACAATACTCAAAGTATGCTCAAAAATATGATATAATCTAGGACATAAGGCAATACTGTTTTAAAGTATTTTCTCTTAACCATGTCTCGTTAGACAAATCTGATTCGTCTGGTTTTCTAATGGATTTTAATGCTGACTTGGTTTTATAGCCATTATGCTCTCCATTATTTTAGTGTAGAACACTTTGGTTATTAGTTTTTTGTTACATTGTAAGCAAATCAATAGAGATAGAAAAAGGAATTATATGTTTAGTTATGAGGTTGTAGCAAGTTTTAACGACTTAGAAAATGCTATTTATACAACTATTTTAGAAAATGAAAATATATCCTCTATGACAATCAAGGAATTGGCCCAACTTGCACATGTATCAGTTGGAACCGTACAACGATTTTGCAAGCATCTAGGATTTGATGGATATAGCCATTTTAAGATTGCTTATAAAGAATATTTAAAAAATGAGCAAATTATTTTAAACAATCAAGACAATCATTCTTTGAAGTTATTCATTGATTATACTGAGCAAGATACTTTTTTGCAGCTGATTATGGAGGCTGTGGCAATCTTAAAGAACGTTGAACAGATTGTTTTTGTCGGAATTGGTTCCTCTGGAACTTTAGGTCGATATGGAGCGCGCTATTTTTCAAATATTGGCAAATTTAGTATGTGTATTGAAGATCCTTGGCAACCAGTGCTACAAAACAGTATGGAAAAAACTTGTGTCATTGCCTTATCCGAATCTGGTGAGACTTCTCAAACATTGAAAATTGTACAAAAATTAAAGGAAAAAGGTTGTCCAGTTATTGCCATCACAAATACATTGGAATCAACATTGTCAAGGCTATCTGATTGCTCCATAACCTATCATGTTCCTCAATTATTTTTAAATGGGTTTAATATTACGACGCAGGTACCTGTTATTTTCATTATTGAAATGTTAATGAAACAACTATATACTACAAAAGCATAAGGGTGTCTATGAATTTATTTGATTATCATAAAGTAAAAGGGCTAAATAATAGTGAATTAAGCGTGTATAATTTTATATTGCAACATAGAGATAAAGTTGCTACGATGACTATCAGAGAGCTATCGACATCTATAAATCTATCGACAACAACCATCATTCGTTTTGCGAAAAAGATGGGATTTGATAGCTACAATGATTTAAAGTATGTCTTGTCAAGGTCAGAAGATAAGGAAAATAAACATCGTCACTACTTTCCTATTGATATTCCAGCAATACAATTTTTACAGACTAGTGTTCAAGATGAAGCTTTAAAAAAACAACTATCAGAGATAGCAGACTTGATCGTTCAAGCCAAACAAGTTATCTTTTTAGGGGTGGGTACTAGTCTAAGTTTGGCAGAATATGGCTCATATCTTTTTTCTGGAATCGGTATTTTTAGCTTTGCTATCACTAACCCATTTTATTCTCTGAAATTGCATCATTCTAATTTGGAGGATGTTTTGGTTATTGCTCTAAGTGTCAGCGGTGAGACAGAAGAAGTTCTAACTCTGGTACAGGGATTCAAAGAAAGAAATGCTAAGATTGTTAGTCTGACAAATACAGATATTTCCACTTTATCACAGCTATCGGATATAAATTTATCCTACTTTATGCCAGTTGCCTATGCAGATTCCTCGCTACGTTCCACTAATTTGACCACTCAGATTCCAGTTGTCTATTTTTTAGAATCCTTACGTTACCAAGTTTATTTAAAAAAATAGGAGTGAAAACTCTTGTTTTTTTTATGTAACAAATATTGTTCGACTGTACATTTATTTTCTATCTCAATATCTATTGTCAGCAGGTACAGTATGTTATAAAATAGACTTGTTCATAGCGCTAGTACAAAATACAGAAAGGATTGGTAAAATGGCAAAAATACCAGAAGGCTTTTTATGGGGTGGGGCAGTTGCTGCTCACCAAATTGAAGGAGGATATGATAAAGGTGGAAAAGGCATTTCGATAGCCGATGTGATGACAGTTGGAAGTGCTAGCCACTCTCGACAGATTACTGATGGCGTCTTACCTGACGAATATTATCCGAATCATGATGCAATAGATTTTTACAGAACCTATAAGGACGATATACAATTATTCGCTGAGATGGGATTTAAGTGTTTTCGAACTTCGATTGCCTGGACTCGTATCTTCCCAAATGGAGATGAAGAAGAACCTAACGAAGAAGGGTTGAAATTTTATGATGATTTATTTGATCAGCTTCTAGCTCATCAAATTGAACCGGTCATCACACTCAGTCACTTTGAAATGCCCTATCATCTAGTTACTAAGTATGGTGCTTGGCGTAATCGCAAGTTGATTGATTTCTTTGTTCGTTTTGCGAAAGTCGTCATGGAACGATATAAGGACAAAGTTAAGTATTGGATGACCTTTAACGAGATCAATAATCAAGGTGCAATTAATGTTCCTTGGTGCTCATGGACTAATTCTGGTGTCATTTATCAAGAAGATGAAAATCCAGTTGAGGTACTACAGCAGGTTATCCATTATCAGTCAGTGGCTTCTGCAAAAGTTGTACAATTGGGTCGGAAAATCAATAAAAATTTCAAAATTGGTTGTATGCTGGCAATGGTACCATTTTACCCGAATACATGTGATACAAAAGATATACTTGCTAGCCAGAAGGCAATGGAGCATCGTTTATTTCACTATGGAGATCTTCATGTTTTTGGAGAGCGTCCTTACTATATTGAGGCCTTTTGTCGAAAAAATAATATCAAACTGGATATTATACCAGAAGATCTAGAAACTCTAAAAGAAGGTTGTGTAGATAATATTGGCTTGAGTTACTATATGAGTGATACAGTGACTGCTACAGCATCTGAGGAAACAGAAGAACTTTTCAAAGATGTTTACACTAAGAAAAACCCCTATATTGAATCAAGCGATTGGGGTTGGCAGATAGACCCTGAGGGATTACGCTATAGCTTAAATCTTTTATACGATCGCTATCACTGTCCGCTTTTTATAGTTGAAAATGGATTCGGTGCTTATGATAAGGTAGAGCCTGATGGAATCCATGATTCTTACCGCATTGATTACCTCAAACAACACATTGAACAAATGATGTTAGCGATTGAAGAAGATGGCGTAAATGTCATTGGTTATACCCCTTGGGGCTGTATCGATATTGTTAGTGCTGGTACAGGTGAAATGGAGAAGCGTTATGGCTTTATCTATGTCGATAAGAATAATAATGGCGAAGGAACTTTGCAACGAATGAAGAAAGATTCCTTTACATGGTATCAAAAAGTGATTGCATCAAATGGAAACGAATTATAAGGAGTAATTAAAATGAATATTGGATTGTTTTGTGCAGCAGGTATGTCAACAAGTATTTTGGTTGAGCGTATGAAAGAAGCGGCTCAGAAAAAAGGGAAAGATGCAACAATTGCAGCTTATTCCATCAGTGAATTGGAACAAAGAGTTGGAGATATTGATGTGGCTCTATTAGGCCCACAGGTTGGTTTCCAACTTGAAAAAGCAAAAGAAATTTGTGCTTCTCACAATGTTCCTGTAGAAGTGATTGCAATGGCTGATTATGGTACTGCAAACGGTATGGCAGTTCTTAAACAAGCTTACATGATGAAAAAATAAGGAGACGATGATGAAGGATAAACTGATTAAAAAGTTTGTTGATAGGATGATGGCCTTTGTCAATACCAAAGGTGTAACAGCGATAAAAGATGGTATTGTTTTCTCTATGCCATTGTTGATTGTTGGCTCCATCTTTCTTATCTTGGCCAATCTTCCAGTTCCAGCTCTAGCAACGATGTTAGAAACTAGTGGTATTACCCCTGTTCTCAATCAAGCAATTGGTGCAACCTTTAATATCAGTGCGATTGTAACAGTCATTGGGATTGCGTATACCTATGCTAAGCTAGAAAAACAGGAGCCGCTTGGGGCAGGTGTCATTGCCCTAGCAGTTTTCTTGCTAATCCAGCCCTCCAGTTTGATTTCTAAAAATGGGGATGTAGTTGGTAACATTATTCTGAAGGATTGGACTTCCGGGAAAGGGATGATTGGTGCCATTATCGTTGGTTTGATAGTAGGAGCAAGCTATTCTTGGTTTTTGAAGAAAAATATCAAAATCAAAATGCCAGATGGCGTACCAACTGGTGTAGCCAACGCATTTTCAGCCTTGATTCCTGCTACTGTTATTATCACAGCGGCAACGATCTTTGTCGGACTTGTTGAACAATTGTTTAAGGTCACAACGATTGAAGTGATTTATAATCTTATTCAAACACCAATGCAAGGCTTGACTGACTCATTGTTTGGTGCGGTGCTTATGTGTTTCCTTGTACCATTCTTATGGATGTTTGGGGTGCACGGCTCAACTGTAGTTGGTGGCATCATGAGTGGCTTGCTACAGGCGAATGCTTTGGAAAACCAAGCCATTTTAGATAATGGCCTTGAATTAAATCTAGCCAATGGCGGTCATATTGTGACGATTCAATTTTTTGATCAATTTATCAATGTTACAGGTGCCGGGATTACGATTGGTTTGGTAGTTTACATGGTTGCATTTGCAAAATCAAAACAACTAAAAATTCTTGGACGTCTTGAAATGGTTCCAGCCATCTTTAATATCAATGAGCCGGTGCTCTTTGGTTTGCCGATTGTAATGAATCCAGTTTTAGCAACTCCCTTTATATTAACGCCTATTTTATCTTGTATCATCCAGTATTCAGCGATTTATTTTGGACTGACACCTATGTATGGTGCCGTTCAAGTTCCGTGGACTTGTCCTCCAATTATTTCAGGATTTATCATCGGTGGTTGGAAAACAGCCTTGTTGCAAACACTTATTTTGGTTATGTCTTTCTTTGTTTATTATCCGTTTATTAAACAGATGGATAAACAAGCTTTACAAGCTGTAATACAAGAAACAAGCGATTTAGAAGATGAAGATTGGTAAGAGAGGTATTAAAATGGACGAAAAAGTACTCGAAGTGTGTTTTCAAATTATCACCTATGTAGGAACAGCAAAATCTATGTACATCAATGCTATTCAATTGGCTAAGCAGGGTGAATTCGAGCAGGCTAAAGATAGAATTAAACAAGGCGAAGAAGCATTTGTACAGGGACACAATGCTCACCACTCACTTTTGACAAAAGAAATGAATGGGGAATTAAGCGAAACAGGTCTACTTCTGATGCATGCTGAGGATCAGTTAATGAGTGCAGAAGGTTTTCGAACGATTGCTGAGGAATTTATAGCAGTCTATAAACGCTTTGAGGAAGGTAAATAGAGCAAGTTATGAAAGTAAAAAATCAAGCAATGTTAATTACCTATTCAGACAGTCCTGGAAAAAATCTGAAAGACTTGAAGTAGGTCTTAATCTCAGCCAAGTCGCCTTTTCCCTTGATTTCCTAGAAAAGAAAGATGAGTCTGCCTATCCGGATTTGTTTATCCACTACAAAAACTTTTGGCCAAACAGTGGGCCGACTCAGGAAGATGTAGACCTGATTTACAAACGGAAGCCACGTGCTCCCTATAGCATTGCCAAGTTTGCTGATGGTAGTGAGGAAAAAGTTTGGTGTACCTTTGATGAGCAACAGATCGACCTCGATGTGACAAGAGAAACAACTCGTCGCTTTATTCAGGAAAATCTGGAACAGCTGGCGGACCACGGAGCTTCCATTATTCGCTTGGACGCCTTTGTCTACGCCAATAAGAAAATCGGCACCAACTGTTTCTTTGTTGAGCCAGATATTTGGGAAATGCTTCATTTTCCGTGTCAGCTATTGGCACCAAAAGGAGTGAAAATTCTTCCAGAAATTCATGAACATTACACCATTCAGCAAAAAATCGCTGAGCAAGACTACTATGTCTATGACTTTGCCCTTCCGATGCTGGTTTTTCATGCTCTTTATTCAGGTAATGTCAAACGTCTTGTTCACTGGATGGAAATCTGCCTCGCAAGCAATTTACAACCTTAGACACGCACGATAGTATCGGAGTGGTCGATGTCAAGGACTTGCTAACAGATGTTGAAACAGAGGCGACAAGAGAAGCCCTCCATGCCCAAGGAGCAAATGTCAAAAAGATTTACAGCTCAGAGGCCTACAATAATTTGGATATTTATAAGAAAAATTGTACCTACTATTCATCTTTAGGAAATGATGACCAAGCCTATCTCTTGGCACGTGTGCTTCAATTTTTTGCACCAGGTATTCCGCAGATTTACTACGTTGGCTTGTTGTCAGGAGAAAATGATATCGAATTGCTCGAATCAACCAAAGAAGGCTGCAACATCAACCGTCACTATTACGATTTGGAAGAAATTGAGCGAGAAGTTCAACGCCCAGTTGTGCAGTCCTTGTTCAATCTGCTCAAATTCCGTAATACCAGCGCAGCATTTGATGGAGAGTTTGCTGTTGACATGGAAGACGCTAATACTATCCACATCAGCTAGACCAATACCGATGCCAATACAGTGGCAGAATGAAGAGCTAATCTGAAAGATAAATCATTTGAAATTACAGAGAAAATAGATAGTGAAAGAACATCGATTTATCTATAATAGAATACAAAAGAGTGGTGGAAACGTTTGATTTCCTCACTCTTTTTGCTAGCTAGTTAGTAACAAAATAGTACTTAAACGTAAACTATGAATTATATTCTGTTGTGACGATAATTGTTCGAGAATATTTGTAATAAAAAACAGGAACAGTCAATTAAACTGCTCCTATTTTTGTGATAGAATATAGGTAGTTATAATCGAGAGCAACTAAGAAGCAGTAAAAAAATATTATACATAGAATAATCAGGATTAGGAAGATAAAATGACAGAAATTGACAAAAAGAATTTAAAAAATTATCTTTGTTTTACATTTGGAATTACTTATATAGCTTGGGGGCTTCTTGCCATATTTACTCAATCTCATATTTTGGGATTAGAGACATTTATAGGAAGAATATTACATATAGTTGGTGCACTTGGTCCAGCTATTGCAAGTGGCTTTTATTTGAAAAGGAATAATATAAAATTTAAACATTTTGTATTTACTAAAAGAAAAAGTAGTAGTATTTATTTCATTATTCATTTGTTAGCAATTTTGATACTATTCTCTGTATCTTCCTTAGAATTAAACGGAGTATCCATTTATCTGATGCCACTATTCTTTATTCAATTAATTTTTTTTGGTGGCGGACATGAAGAGTTAGGATGGAGAGGTATACTACAACCTTTACTTGATAAAAAATATACTTATTGGCAATCTAATTTGATTGTAGGTTCAATCTGGGGAATTTGGCATCTGCCTTTATGGTTTATAGTTGGAGAAAGTCATCAAGGATTTCCTTTTATTTTATTTTTTATATATACATTATTTTTAAGTTTTGTTTTAGGGCTTCTTTACCGTCAAACGAAATCTGTGGGATACTGTATATTATTTCATGCGTTCGCAAATTTGTTAAATCTCTATTTTGTGTTAAAAATTAATCTTATTTTTATTATCATTTTTATTGGTTATTTGATTTATACTATATTGGCGAGTAATAGAATTAGTAAGGAAACAACATTCTAAAATTTAGATCAGGATATCCATTATTGAAAGTAACGTGTGGTCATTCTAGATAATCAATGTTAGAGACTTTTCTATTTGATGAGGCATCACTGCTTGTTCAAACTGATTTAACAAGTATTTATCTAGTGAAAGTTCTACAGTAAGGAGTTTAAACATGAAATTCCATGAATTTGGTGATAAGAATTTGCCTCCTATTTTACTGATACATGGTGGTGGCAGTTCTTGGTGGAATTATCTTCGTCAAGCACGAATCTTGTCAAAAGAATACCGTATTATTCTACCCAATTTGAATGGCCACGGCGAGGAATATCAACTTGATTATGTTTCTACTGAAGATTCTGCTTTGGAGATTCTAGACTATATCAAAGCAAACTGTGGTGGGAAATTGTTTGCAATCGGTGGTGTTTCACTTGGTGGTCAAATTGCCATGGAGCTTTTGTCTTTAGACAGTGAAATTGCTGAGAAGGCCATCATAGACGGAAGCCTCTGTATTCCTCAACCAAGGTTAGCTAAAATCAGCATCTTTCTAGTGTCTCTATTTGGTAAACTGATGTTCAATAAATTCTCTTGCAAACTTCAGTTAAGCATGATGAATAAACTCTATCCAAAACTGGCTTATCCAGAGGAAATAAAAGTTTATTATTTAGAGGATTTGCCAAGGACGCCTGTCAAAACATTGGTGACAATTTACAAAAACTATATGGGATGTTACAAGCTGAAAGATATGATTTCTGCTAGCAAGGCGCAGGTTCTGTATATCTATGGTGAAAAAGAATTGAACTGTGTGAAAGAATCAGCGAAATTATTTCATCAGCTACATTCAAATACAATTTTGTATGAAGCAAAGGGATATAACCACGGCTATTTATCAGCTTACCTGCCTTATGAGTGGATTGATTTGGTGGTGCCATTTTTAAAGAGTGCTTCATTAGAAATGTATAACGAATCTGATATGCCATAAGGAGGAATACCATGCTAGGAGCAATTATTGGAGATATTGTAGGGTCAGTTTACGAATGGAACAATATCAAAACGAAGGACTTTCCTTTATTTTGTGAGGATTGTTTTTTCACTGATGATACGGTAAGTCCGAACCGCTGAGTGTGTGAGCTTGTTAGTGAAACATTTTTAATATTTATAAGATTTAAAGTTGATTACAAAAAGGGAGTATTATCATGGGAATATTCGATGATTTTGAGTACAAAGAAAACTACCTAGATGAAGAAAAAGTAATTGAAATACTTAAAAAGATTTTAAGAGCAATTCATCTAAATAATTATAGAGATATTTTGGATTGTGTTGATGGTTCAGAAGTTGATGATGTAAGAGAGTTACTTGAATATATTGACGATTCATTACAATTAAATGATTTTGATAAAATTGATGAATATGGTGTAGATTGTAATTTCAATCCGAATTATGAGTACTCCCAACTACAAGTTTATGAATTTAATGATCAAACTGGCTTTGTTGTTGAATATGAGATGACCTCCGATTCTGAATTAGTAGATTTAACCCTACAATTAGAATTTTTATACAATAATGATGGTTACAAAATAACTTCTATAGATGTTGAGCCTGGATAAACCAAACTTAATTATCTTCGTTATATGATAAATGCGTATATTAAGGCTAGATAATTTGATTGTAAGTTGCTTAAAATATCGGTTAGTTTTTCAAATATTGGGAGAATGAAAGATGCATCTATTGGAATTGTGCCAAAATGATTATTCTAAAGATTTTGTCGTGTTTGATTCTTTAGAAGATGGAAAAGACTTTGTTTCTCACTGATGATACGGTAAGTCCGAACCACTGAGTGTGTGAGTTTGTTAGTGAAACGTTGCTAATCCTCAAAATAAAGAAACTAAAACTCCATTATTTTGAGATGACAACCTAAACTGTTTTTAAGGAGGTGTTATATTGATAGAGAGTAGAAATGAGGTGTTATATTGATAGAGAGTAGACCTGAGTTTGATAAAATCACATCCTTTGATGAATTTAATAAATACTATTGGTATCGTGATGAACTTTCACAGATATGCAAGTCATTAGGGCTTGAATATAGAGGTACAAAACAAGAACTCAATGATATTATTGAGCAGTACTTCAACGGGAATTTGATTAAAAAATCATCAGTAAAAAGGGAAAAGAAACGAGTAGAAGTCGTTACTTTAGATACGCCCTTACTTGAATGTGGATTCTCCTTTAATGCAAACTTTAGAGAATATTTCTCAACTTTAACAGGTGTTTCACCCTTTAAATTTACTGCTAATATGGCCACTGCTTGGAGAAAAGTAAAAAAAGAAAATGATTTGAATTTCACAATCCAAGATATGCTAAAAGTCTATTATGGAGATTCAGATTATGCCAAGTATGACCATTCGGTTTGTCAATGGAATCAATTTTTAAAGGATTTCTGTGCAGACGATAATAGTCATAATTACTCGAATAAACTAAAAGTAGCTTCTATTCTTTGGAAGGAAGTTAGAAATTCAAGTAATGCAAAAATTTATTCAAAGAATCTTTTAACTAAATATGCTGATAAAATAGACGAGTATGTCAAGTAGAAATGTCAGTCTAAACTAATAGTTTGTAAGGAGGAATGCCATGCTAGGAGCAATTATTGGAGATATTGTAGGTTCGGTTTACGAATGGAACAATATTAAAACGAAGGATTTTCCTTTATTTCGTGAGGATTGTTTTTTCACGGATGATACGGTCATGACTTGCGCTGTTGCAGAAGCAATTATGAATGGGGGACAAAAGGACGACTTCATTGATGCCATGAAGAAATATGGTAAGATGTACCCCGATGCAGGCTATGGTGCTCGGTTTAGTAGTTGGATCAATAATGACAATCGTGAGCCTTATAATAGCTTTGGAAATGGATCTGCTATGCGTGTTTCTCCCTGTGCTTGGCTTATGGACTGTGGCTTTTGTGCAAGAACTGGTATGACACCATCAACTAGAAAGCTTGCACGGCTTTCTGCAGAAGTGACTCATAATCATCCAGAAGGTATCAAAGGAGCCATGGCGACAACTGATGCTATCTTTCTGTGTCGTTATTACTTTGGAGGTTATTGCGGAGATTATGAGCAACCAATCAATGACAATCCTACAGAGTGTAAAAGACGGATCAAGGATTATATTGAGCAGGAATACGGCTACAACCTATCTCAAACTTTAGATGAAATCCGTCCTAACTATCGTTTCAATGAAATCTGTCAGGATACCGTACCACAGGCCATTATTGCTTTTCTAGAATGTACAGATTTTGAAGATGCGATTCGAAATGCCATTTCCCTCGGTGGGGATAGTGATACTCTTGCTGCAATAACTGGGAGCATAGCTGAGGCGGCATATGGTATTCCGGACTGGATCAAGGAACAGGCCTATTCCTATCTAGATGAGCCGTTAAAGGATGTCATTGAACGATGGGAGCTTTACATAGCAGGAAAATGACGGTTTAGTTAAGTAGAAAGGTGGCAACGATGGAATTACTTGATAAGTATAAAAAAGAAAAAGTTATAGACGTTATCACAAATATTTTAAAGGCTATTCACCTGAAAAAATATGAAGACATTATGAATTATGTCGATGAGTCAGAGATTGATGATTTAAATGAATTCTTTGGTTATGTTGAAAAGTCATTAGAATTGAATGATTTTGACACGATTGATGAGTATGGTGCGGAGTGTCATTTCAATCCGCCTTATGAGTATTCTCAATTGGAGATTTATGATTATGATGACCAGACTGGGTTTGCTGTTGATTATGATTTGACTTCAAATTCTGAATTAGTAGATATGGTGTTGCAAGCAGAGTTTCTATATACCGATAATGGCTATACAGTAAGATTTCTTAATGTCGATCCTGGTTAGGAAAAGTTTAATAAGCAATATCCTTGATACACTATTTATACAGGCATTTAAGATTTTCTTGAATGTCTTTTTTGTATAAGAGTAAGATCAAAGCTTTTAAACTATCAAGTTTTCCTATCAATAGATCAATTGTCTTTAAATGCATTTTATGAATGAATCTAAATGGTTATAGAAAGTTATTTCTAGTATGTTCGTGCTATAATAGTTTTAGGCTTCATTTTTGGGAGAGGTAAATGAAAAAATATAAACATTTATTCTGGATTTCTGGCTTGGTAATCGTATCAATTTCGCTGTTTTCATTGAATGCTTGTAGTTTGGGTGTTGAAACTATTCCCCAAAATAGAACAAAGGAACAGTACGAGTTTGAAAAAACGTTTGATGCCATGTTTAAATTTTTGGAACAAGAGCAGAAAGATTTTAATGGGCTGGAAGTTTATAAAAGCAGCGTCTATATAAAAAATGGTGACGAAGTCAAAAGATATGAAATTGACCTAGACATTACCAAGGCAGAGGGTAAGGGTGACTATAGAATACAAATCGGAGAAAACAAAAAAACGGTTCCCGTTAGTTATTCTAATGGCAAGTTGCATTACGATTCAGAGATAGACCCTTTATTTGATGAAGAGATTCTTAACTTAGTTGTCAAAAGAGATGTTTTTGACTCCTTGAATGTAAAAAGAACGATAAAAACTGGTACAACAGAGCTTAATGAAATTATCTACCAGTCAGACACTCACTCTGAACTCTTTCAGAAACTGAAAAGCAAATATAATCTACCAGAGGAAACAACATGCCAAATCAGGGTAAATTACTCAGATAAAACAAATTATGGGATCACAATACAGTTAACATCGAAAGAGATGTCTGTCAAAATTGGTTTAACTATTATTAAAAAACGGGGCTAACGATTTAGGAATGTTATTGAAAAGAGTTTTTTAACTCTGAGAAGAATTTAAAGGTGACTATGAAAGTAAAATTTAAAGAAACGAATAAAGTATTTTTCAAAATAGTAGAAGTAGAGGGAGAAAAGTATATTCTAGATTTGACGACTGTTAGACCAAAATCCTATTTCTGGGGGTCTCTTCCCGATGAAATTACTGCAAAAATGCAAAAGTTAGATAAAAGAGATATGCGTTTTGAGAGTGTAGCTCCAACTATGAGTAAATCAATTGGTGCTGCAATTGGTGTAGCAATAGGGGGTTCTGGCTATCGGCTAGTGACGAATTTTTTTAGAAATAATGGGATTAGTCACAATCTTCCTTTAAAGATAGGTTTATATGGTCTGTTCATCTTCCTAGCTTATCTTGCTTTCTGGTTCATTGCCATAAGAGCTCGTCATAGTGTCCAAAAAAGACTTGAGAATAAAGTTTCAAACTATCAAATAACCTTTAAACTAGTTGGAAATAAACGTCAATTAAAACATTACAAGCTTCTTCCTTTTATCCTTGTTCCGACTCTTGGATGTTTTTCATTCTATCTATATACTGTTAATGGAACAGAGGGAGCCTTACTTGTTATTAATAGTATTCTATTATTGGGATTTTTTACAGTTATTTTAGGCATGTCACCACTCCGAGAATGTGTCGAAAAGCAAGAGATTGTTTTTGAAAAGATTGAGAAGTTATAAATTAAGAGGAAAGCCGTTTTATGATCCTCTTTTGCAGGTCACATGGGTCAATTTATCAGAAAAATTAGGGAATTAATTAGAGGAATAGACGTGGAATTAAAATTTAAGTATTCGAATATAGCAGTTTTTAGAATAGTCGAGTTTAAGAATAAAAGTTATATCTTAGATCCTACCACTATAAAAGGCAAATCCTATTTCTTCGGTTCACTTCCGAAAGAGGTTACTGCTGAAATGGTTGAACTATCTCCATCTAATGATAGTTTTAGAATAAAATCGAAGACACCAATAGGCGCATCTACTGCTCTAGTTATCATGATTCAGCCACTTGTTGGCATCTCTCATACGCTGATGAAAGATGCCTTTATTAGCTGGGGAATCAATCAGCAAATTTTAATGAAAGTAGTGTTATTTGCCTTCTCTGTATTTTTGTCTTATCTTATGGCTGTCTTTTATGAAAAAAGTGCGGTAGGAAAGTTTGAATCAAGAGTTCCCCAAAACAGCAAACGCTGTCGACTTGTTTTTGAACCCAAAGGGAAACGAATAATTGATTGGTTGTTTTTCACACTTGGGATTAACATTATATGTTTGGCGTTTTTTATAGGACTTAATAGTGGTTATGAAAGTGCTATATTGGTTATAAATGGCATAATTTCATGGTGGTCCTTTGTACTATTAAGAATGCCACAAATCCCAGACTACTATAAGACACTAACATTAACTGAAATTGAAGAGCTATAAATATAGAGTGCCGAGAAGTTAGAAATGACATTGATTCAGGTATTAAATCAATTCAGAAAGTGTTTGAGTGGTAGGAGTAAAAAATGGAGATAAATTTTAGAAATTCTAACATTGGTTGTTATCAAATAGTTGAAATAGATGGGCATTCTCAGAAATATATTATGGATACTAGCACTCTGACACCTAAGAGATATTGTTGGGGTCTATTACCCCAAAATATCACTATTGATATGACGAAACTGGATAAGAAAAATGCTAGTTTTGAGACAAAATCAAAAACACTATTGGGAACTAGCACTATAGCTATAATGGTCCAACCAATTGTAAAAATTGGATACGATATGTTAAAAAACTTATTTGTAAATTATGATATAAGTCAACAAATATTTTTAAAGATAGTTTTATATTTTATCTCTATGTTGATTTCTTATCTTGTTATTTGGAATTCTCTGCGAAAAGCTCATAAAATTGCAGCTGAACGGTTGCCTAAGGAAAGTAAGAAAGTTAGATTGACACTTCGAACGACTAAAAGAAGAGAGTTAACAGGGTATATATTTCTTTTCCTAAACTTAGCATGCTTACTTTTCTTTTTAATGTTAAACAATGGTGAAGAGGGAGCAATTTTAGTAATTAATGGTATAATTTCACTAGCCTTATACTTGAGCGTTTGGACGATGCCCCCAATAAGCTTTTCTTATAGAAATAAATTTTTGACAGTTGAAAAAATTGAAGAATTATAATAACGATGAAGCAGCCTTTATAGAGTTTTTTGAATGGATTTGATAGTAGTTTATAAAAATATTGAATTACTGTCTTTGTTTTTGGAGGAAAATTTTGGAATTAAAATTTAAGTATTCGAATATAGCAGTTTTTAGAATTGTTGAGTTTAAGAATAAAAGTTATATCTTAGATCCTACTACTATAAAAGGAAAGTCCTATTTCTTCGGTTTACTTCCTAAAGAGGTTACTGCTGAAATGGTTGAGTTATCTCCATCTAATGATAGTTTTAGAATAAAATCGAAGACACCAATAGGCGCATCTACTGCTCTAGTTATCATGATTCAGCCACTTGTTGGCATCTCTCATACGCTGATGAAAGATGCCTTTATTAGCTGGGGAATCAATCAGCAAATTTTAATGAAAGTAGTGTTATTTGCTTTCTCTGTATTTTTGTCTTATCTTATGGCTGTCTTTTATGAAAAAAGTTCGGTAAGAAAGTTTGAATCAAGAGTTCCCCAAAACAGTAAACGCTGTCGACTTGTTTTTGAACCCAAAGGGAAACGAATGATTGATTGGTGGTATATTACTCTTGGAATTAATACGGTTTGTTTAGCATTTTTTATAGGACTTGATAGTGGTTATGAAAGTGCTATATTGGTTATAAATGGCATAATTTCATGGTGGTTTTTTGTAATACTGAGAATGCCACAAATCCCAGAGTATTATAAGACACTAACATTAACTGAAATTGAAGAGCTATAAATACAGAATGCTGAGAAGTTGGAAATGACATTGATTCAGGTATTACATCAATTTGGGAGGTAATTTTGGAAATTAATTATAGAGAAACGAAGTATTTTTGTCATCAACTTGTAGAGCTAAACGGGAAAAAATATATATTAGATGCAAGTTCAATGACTCCCAAGTTTTACTATTGGGGTGTTCCAACAGACGAGATAACGGTTGAGATGACGGAACTAAATAGAGAGGATATCAATTTTAGTACCCCGATTAATAAGTTTAAAGCTTCATATGTGGCAATCATAGTCCAACCGCTTGTATGGATTGTTTATTCTTTATTGAAAAATTTTTTTAAAGAGTACAATATTAGCCAACAGATAATTTTAAAATTAGTAGTATTTTGTGCATCTATACTATTCTCCTATTTGATTTTTTATTTTAAAAGAGAGAAAGAACGTAAAAATGTTAAAGCTCTATTGCCTTCTTCTAGTAGAAGATATGAGATGATTTTTAAACCAGTATCTGCAAGAAAGCAAGTTTTTGATGCCTATATTTTTAATGTTCCTATAATAGCTTGTTTAGTTCTTTATTTGTCAATTAATGATGGCGGAGAAGGTATTGTTCTCGTTATCAATAGCATTATCTCATTTTTCCTTCTATCATTTTTATTTGGAAAGGTTCCCATTCTTTCCGCTTATAAGATTAGAAACGTCACATTTGAAGGAATTCGAGAAATTAATTAAGGCTTTTGATTCAGGTAGTAGTTCAATTTAGAAAGTGTTTGGGTGGTAATTTTGAAAATTAATTTTAGAGGATTAGATGTTGCTTATTTTGACGTGTTAGAGATGGGAGAGAAAAAGTACGTTCTTGATTCCAACTCCACAACACCAAAGAGTTATTATTGGGGACTTTCCCCTGAAACTCTTGAAGTTGATTTGATAGAACTTGATAGTCAGAATAAAAATTTTGATAAAAAAATTAAGATGGGTCCTTCAGGAATGCGTATGGTATCTATTGGTTTTAGCCTTCTTTTGTATAGAGTAGTAACATCAATTTTTAGATATTATGATATTAGTCATAATCTATATTTAAAAGTATCTTTATTTCCTATATCTATTTTGGTAGCTTATATTGTCTATCAAAGTATTTTAATCAAATCAAGGAAGGAAATTTCAAGTCGTTTATCGCAGGAAAAGAAGAGGTTTAAAATAATCTTTCAGAATAATAAGAAAAAAAGACAATTCCATGCCTATCTATTTCTCATTTTACATACAATTGCTTTCTCTATTTATATGGGAGAAGATGATGGAACAGAAGCTGCAATTCTAGTGTTGAATGGTTTGTTGGCCTATCTATTTATTTGGATTGAATCTGGCGTTATTCCATTGACTTATGCTTATCAAAAGAAATACCTACAATATAAAGAATTAAAAAAAGTATAATAGAGTCTCTGACAAAAATTCAGAAAGGGTTTGGGGGATAATTTTGGAATTAAAATTTAAAAATTCAAGCATGATGTGCTTTCAAATTGTTCAGATAGATAAAGAATCGAAGAAGTATGTCATGGATACAAGTACTATAAACCCCAAGAGCTATTACTGGGGAATAAAAACAGATACGATTACAGTGGATATGGTGGAGATTGAAAAGAACAATAACCAATTCGAAATTAAATCAAGTACACCTGTAAGTGCGACAATGGGAGCCATTATCGTTCAACCAATTGTCAAGGTTAGCTATGATGCACTAAAAAAACTTTTTATTCACAATAATATTAGCGAACAAATATTATTAAAGTTATTACTCTTTGCAATTTCTATGTTGATTTCTTATTTTGCCATTCTGATTTCATTAAATTTATCCCATAAAAAAGCAGAAAAATGGATTCCAAAAAATGCTAATAAACACATAGTTACATTTACAACTATTAAAAAAAGTAACGGAGGAGTGTATCTGTTCCTTGGATTAAATTTACTTTGTTTACTTTTTTTCCTTGGTTTAAATAATGGAACAGAAGGAGCTTTTTTGGTAATCAATGGAATCGTATCCTTATTCTTTTTCATGTTTGCTCTAGGAAGTTTCCCAGTTGCTCATCTCTACAAACATGGTCAAATTGAGGTTAAAAAGATTGAGAAAATATAGAATAAATGACATTGGAAATAGTATTGATTCAGGTATTAAATCAATTCAGAAAGTGTTTGGGTGGTAAATGATTCATTTGAAGTTTAAGAATGCTAATACGATGGCGTATAGCATTGTAGAAATAGAAAATAAAAAGTATATTATGGACTTAGGTTCAATGAAAGGGAAACGCTATTTTCTCGGATTGATGCCTAACTTAATCACTCTTGATATGATTGAGTTAACTCCCTCTGATGATAGTTTTGAAATTAAGTCTAAACCAAAGATAGGAACAACTACTATATCTATTATGGTACAACCATTTGTAGCTCTACTATATAGAGCTATGGAATCAGCTTTTATTAGTATGGGATTGAGTCAACAGATATTCATGAAAAGTATACTATTTGTCTTGTCTATGATTCTTGCATACTTAGGAGCTGTTTATTATGAAAAAAATTCTCGACGTAATGCATTATCAAGAATACCAGAGAAAAGCAAACGTTATAGAGTCAAGTTTAAACCAAATGGTAAAAGAAATCCTGTAATATTGTTCGGCTTTTTATTGAATATTATTTGTTTTGGATTTTTTATGGGCATTAATGATGGTGCTGAAGGAGCAGTTTTAGTTATAAATGGATTGCTATCAACATTTTTCTTTTTTATAGCTAGAATGCCGACAATCAGTTCTTCATGTAGGAACAAGGAATTAATACCAGTTGAGATAGAGGAAATCTAATATTATAACTTCGAAAATAATAACATTTTTTGTGAATCTAGATAATAGGAGACATTATGTTTAAATCTAATAAATGGCTGTACTTTTTGTTATCCATTCCATTTCTGCTTCTTTTTTTTACATTTCTAAGTTATGGGAATTTTCTTCTTAACAATAACGGAAGATTTGTACATGAGCATGAAAAGACTATTAAGAGTGCGCTTATTACCTACCTGGAAGATGAGGAAAGACAATCTATAAAGTCTCTTAAAATTCTACCAAATACTGATAGAGGAGGGTATGATAATGGTGGTGATGTGGGTGGAAGTTACCATATTCAATTTTCAGCCTATGTCAACGATAATCCTAAGCAGTCTTTAAAAGCGGAGTTGTATTTTCCAGATGCAAGCATTTCACCTTTTACTTTGTTCAAACCCGATCCTTTTAAAGACAAAAAGAAGATGTCACGATGGTTTATAGGTAAGATTGAGTTGTCGGACGATCCATCTTGGAGAAAGGAGTAAAAATATAATTTTTTTCGTTACATTCTTTCAAGTTATCTAGGTTTATTCTGATATGTACAAAAAAATCTAGAAGGTGAGTGAGAAAAACAAAGTTGAGATTAAAGGAAACTATAAGAAGATTAAAAATTAGAATGATAAGAGACTAAATGAAGCAGATGCAATTGGCAATGGCTTAAAAAAGTAGGAGGATAGTTTAATTAATGGTAAAGGTGAATACGAAAGGTAAGAAAAAGATTACTGATATAGAAAGAGAAAGATACCATGGTCCCTTGATTACACACGGTGTTAGTTTAGTTTATATTAAGTTATATCCATGGATTGGTTTGGCATTAAGCGGTTTTATGTATTTGGTTGGAAGTTATGAAGATAATCTAGGTATTTTTAAAGGGCTTTCTTTGCTTTGCGGTGTTGTGAATATATTTGGTATTATCATTTCTTTTATTCCCTATTTGGTAAACGCCTGGAAGACTTTAACATATTATTTAATAGCCCTCACAGTGTTAAGTTTAGTGATAGGTTTAGATTTTATTGGTTTATTAATGGTTATTTCAGACGGCAGTCCTATAGGAGCCAAGGAGATATATCAATCACCTCTTACTCCATTTTATGTTATCTTTATATTGCTTCTTTTTATCTTTGCATGTGGTCTCTATGCTTGGCACTATCTCCCAAAGAATCAGGGGAAAGTCTGGACCTTTAATCAAGTAAAAGAGGGAGATAGAAAGAAAACATGGTGGAATAATTTTGCCATAGCTTTTGCTGGGGCAACAATCATTCCCTCTCTCCTAATGGGTTATATTCAGAATGTCTTTGGTGTTTTATTGGGAATTTTATTGACCTTGACCCTGACAGCTGTTATGGTAGATTCGGTTTATGCAGCTATTTATATTAAAAAGCACCCTAATAGTGATGAATTAGCTTAAAAAGCAAAATGGTTAAGAAATATGGGAATAGGACCTAAAAAGTTAGTTTTTCATAATTAATTTGGTTATGAAGAAAGTTTGTTTAAATTACCATATTCAATTCAATTTTCGTCCTATGTCAACGATAATCCTAAGCAGTCTTTAAAAGCGGAGTTGTACTTTCCAGATGCAAGCATTTCACCTTTTACTTTGATCAAACCCGATCCTTTTAAAGACAAAAAGAAGAAGATGTCACGATGGTTTATAGGTGAGATTGAGTTGTCAGACGACCCATCTTGGAGAAAGGAGTAAAAATGAATTATTTAGAAATACGCAAGAAATATGGATTTTATAGAAAAGTCGTGATTGTTTTGGCTGTTCTTCTCATTCTTTTTGTAGCTTGGATGGTGAAATATAGGACTATTCAAACCCTTTGTATTTTATTCATAAATGCACTCTTATTTCTTTTCATTGCACTAATTAGAAGAGGGTATGTAAGGAGTGGTACTAAGTTACTGTATATGGACTTAGATTTACCATCTTGGAAGCAATACATTGAATTGAAGAAAGTTGCAAAAAGAGCTATTATAAAAATGGATGTGACGCTAACATCTGTTGGGTATTCCTATATGATTGGTGATTTCGATGCTGCCATTAAGGAGGCTTCTGAAGCAATGACTGATCAAAAACTGAAGTCGAAATACAGGGATTTCTTAGAGAGTTACCTCATTCGCTCGACAGTTCTTGCAAATCCTAACCTGACCAGGGACCAGCTTGATTTTATATTAAATAAAATGTCCATATCAGATCCAACTCTAGCTGAGAGAACAAAAAACGTGAGTTTTTCTCTATACGATTTAACAATTTCTCATCAATCCAATGATTACTTTGAAGAATTGGAAAACGAATTTAAATATCAACAATTGGAAATCATTTACTATCAAGCTTTGAACTCTAAATTAAAAGGAGATATGACTAGGGCGAATGAGTTGTTTAGAAAACTCGCTCAAGAAGATGAACAGCTCTATATCGTACGGAAGTCTAAAGAATTTTTAAAAAGTGAATCTATTATTTAGCGATGAATAAGTACAGAAAAGGATTAAGTGTGAAATCAAATAAATTATTGCTAATAAACGGAGTTATTTCTTTTATAGGAGCTTTAACAATTGCTTACCTTTCTTCTAAAATGTGGACATTTGAAATCATTTACTGGGTGATACCTAAGCTTGTTAGACTTTCTAGTTGGGATGGAATCTACTTTTCAACTTGTTTAATATTGCTGTTTTTTGGTTTTGTAGCATTCCTTCTTCATGATGAGAAATCAAAAGTCAATAAGAAGACTTATCAGTTTCTTTTGATTGCATCTATTATTGGTTTTATTCCGATATTAGCTGGATTTTCCAGTGTGTTCGCATTTGTTTCAGCTATTTTGTACTTAATGGATTATATAAAATTGTCGAAAAAGTAAAGTAGTGGATTGCTAACAATAAGTATTTATTCTTGTTTAAGTTGAGGTTAGTGCTTGATACATTAACGTCTCTATTCTAGTTAGTGGATTCGATTTTTCAAGCATTTGGATGGCGTTTACATAACTCAAGTGATATAATTAGTTACTAGAATTTTTGTAACCATTAAAGGAGTATTATCAATGAAAAAAGCAATGTTAATTATCAACCCTACCTCTGGTGGGGAAAAGGCTTTGGATTATAAGGTTAAGCTGGAGAATAAGGCCAAAGATTATTTTGAGCACGTGGAAACCAAAATTACCGAAAAAGCGCTGGATGCAACACACTTTGCTGAGGAAGCGTCTCGTGAACAGTACGATGCAGTGCTTGTTTTCGGTGGGGATGGGACTGTCAATGAAGTTATTTCGGGTATTGCTGAGAGAGACTACATTCCTAAGTTGGGGATTATCCCTGGCGGTACGGGCAACCTCATTACCAAACTGTTGGAAATCAATCAAGACATCGATGGCGCGATTGATGAACTCGATTTTAATTTAACCAATAAGATTGATATTGGTAAAGCGAATGACAACTATTTTGGTTATATCTTTAGTATCGGTTCTCTGCCTGAGGCGATTCACAATGTGGAGATCGAGGACAAGACAAAATTCGGTATTTTAGCCTATGCTGTAAATACCATGAAGTCTGTGATGACGGATCAGGTCTTTAACATTAAGATTGAGACAGAAAATGGAAATTATGATGGCGAAGCGAGCCATGTTTTGGTTCTCTTGACAAATTACTTCGCTGACAAGAAAATCTTTGAAGAAAACAAGGATGGCTACGCCAATATTTTGATTCTAAAAGATGCTTCTCTATTCTCTAAATTATCTGTCATTCCTGATTTACTAAAAGGGGATGTTGTTGGCAATGATAATATTGAGTATATCAGAGCGCGCAATATTAAGATCTCTTCAGATAGTGAATTGGAGTCAGATGTTGACGGCGATAAGTCGGATAACCTACCTGTAGAAATCAAGGTACTAGCCCAGCACATTGAAGTCTTTTCACAACCGAAAGAGTAGAAGGTAGAAACAAGTTTGTCTTTCACTGAGAAATCAAGTTTTTATCAAGGATTGGAGGAGGGATGAATTCTCTATTTGATGAATTTCGAACAATTTGTTCTCATTTAAACCGAGTCAGAATCACACCAACACTCATGGGCTCTTTGGGTTTTGAATACCGTTCAAATGAAGAATGGCAGCCGTCTGACATTGATATTCATGTCTCTGGTGACCCTAGAGGTTGGGAAGCACCTGATCATCTCAGAATTTATGACTGGGACAAGATAATGAAAGTGATGAAAGACTTGGGCTACGTCTTAATAGATATTCATGAGCATGAATTCCAAAAAGATGGTGTGAGCGTTGAATTTGGGAGTATCGATTCATTACCTGATTTTGCAGGAGTTTCGGAATCAGATATAGAGTTGATTCATCTCGAGGACATCACGTTTCGTGTTCCAAGTTTAGAACAGTATTTCAGTATATATAAAGCTTCTTCCCAAGATTCCTATCGAAATGACCACAATAACAATAAAGATTTTAAAAAGATAGATTGGCTGGAAAGGCATTTGTAAATCATCAATCAGAAAGTAGTAGGTATTAAGTCTTACTGCTTTTTTATATTCTCAAAAACAATCCACTCAAAACTACGGACTAGTCTTGAAAATAAAATTTTAAAGTAGTATACTAGAATTACAACTATGAAAACGTTTGCTTCACAGATGAATGAAAGTAAACTAGGAGACAGAACAATGGAATTAACAGCCATTTACCACAGACCAGAGTCGGAGTATGCTTATCTTTATAAAGACAAGACAATGCACATTCGCCTCCGAACCAAGAAAGATGATATTGAAACCATCAACTTGCATTATGGAGATCCTTTTATCTTTATAGAGGACCGTTATGAAGATAGTAAGGAAATGAGTAAAGTAACTTCTGATGCTTTGTTTGATTATTGGCAAGTGGAGATTTCAGTTGGCTATGCCCGACTCCAGTATCTCTTTGAACTTAAAGATAAGCAAGGTCAGTGTATTTTATATGGTGATAAGGGATGTGTTGAAAATACGCTAGAAAACCTTCATTATGAAGGAAATGGCTTTAAAATTCCGTATATCCATGAGATTGATGCTTGCCACGTTCCTGACTGGGTAGCAGAGACGGTATGGTATCAGATTTTCCCAGAACGTTTTGCTAATGGGAACCCTGAGATTTCTCCAGAAGGGGCTCTGGCTTGGGATTCGTCAATCAAACCAAAAACGAGTGATTTCTTTGGTGGTGATTTACAAGGTATTATTGACCATCTAGATTACTTGCAAGACTTAGGGATTACAGGTCTTTATCTCTGTCCGATTTTTGAATCTCCAAGCAATCACAAGTATAATACGACGGATTATTTCGAAATTGACCATCATTTTGGAGACAAGGGAACTTTCCGTAAACTGGTGGAGGAGGCTCATCAGAGAGGGATGAAAATCATGCTGGACGCTGTTTTCAATCATATCGGGGACCAGTCTCCACAATGGCAGGATGTTCTCAAGCATGGTGAAAAGTCGGAATATAAAGACTGGTTCCATGTTCAAGAATTCCCCGTGACCAAGGATAAGCTGGGAAACCCAAGAAAACTCCCTTACCATACCTTTGCCTTTGCCAGCTATATGCCCAAGCTAAATACGGCCAATCCTCAAGTGAGGGACTATTTGTTGAGCGTTGCGACCTACTGGATTGAAGAGTTTGATATTGATGCTTGGCGACTGGATGTGGCCAATGAAGTTGATCACCAATTTTGGCGAGATTTCCGGAAGGCTGTCCTGGCTAAAAAGTCTGACCTTTATATTCTTGGAGAAGTCTGGCATACTTCACAACCCTGGCTGAATGGCGATGAATTTCACGCAGTTATGAATTATCCTCTCTCTGACAGTATCAAGGATTATTTCTTGCGAGGGACTAAGAAGACACCTCAATTTATCGATGAAATCAATAGCCAATCAATGTACTATAGACAACAGATTTCAGAAGTGATGTTCAATCTTCTAGATTCTCACGATACGGAACGCATTTTGGCTACTGCCAAGGGAGATGCCCAACTGGTTAAGTCTGCCCTAGCTTGCCTCTTTCTACAAAGAGGGACACCGTGTTTCTACTATGGAACTGAGTTGGAGTTAGATGGAGGACCAGATCCGGATTGTCGTCGTGTCATGCCTTGGGAACGTGTTTCCGATAGCAATGAGATGTTGAATTTTATGAAGAAGTTGATTCAGCTTCGTAAGGAGGTTTCAGGCATTATCCAACATGGCACCTATAGCCTAAAAGAAATTAAGCCGGACGTGCTAGCTCTTGAATGGGATTATGATGGACAAAAGGTCCAAGCTATTTTTAACCAATCAAGTGAAAACTATCTTGTAGACCGTGATTCTGTAGTGCTAGCCAGTCATTGCCAAGAATTGGAGCAGCAACTGGCGATTTTGCCTAAAGGTTTTATCATCCGATAAAAATCGTACTCAAAAAGACTGTTATGAATGGGTGATTCGTGCAGTCTTTTTTTGACTTATGTAGTATAATAAAGCTAGGTCACCGATTCCTAAATGAGGGATTAGTGAAGAGTGTTTAAAGAAAAATAGAGACTTTTGCTTTAGAAAGGAAATTTCATGAAACGAACGAGAAAAGTAGTAGCCTTGGGACTGTGTTTGCCCTTATTTCTTGGCTTGGCTGCTTGTCACCAAAATAATACGAGCACTGAAGCTGCAAACCAGACACAGACCAGTTCGGATAAAGTTCCTTGGACGGCTTCATATACCAATCTGAACAATCAGGTCAGTATCGAAGAGGTCAAATCTCTCTTATCAGCTCACTTGGATCCAAATAGTGTTGAGGCATTTTTTAGTCTTGTCACAGACTATAATGCGACTGTCGGCTCCACTGGCTTAAGTGGTGATTTTACCTCCTTTACGAAGACAGAATACGACGTAGAGAAAATCAGCAACCTCTGGAATCAAAAAAAGGGCGACTTTGTCGGGACCAACTGCCGTATTAATAGCTATGCGCTCTTGAAAAATTCGGTCACAATTCCAAAACTTGAAAAGAATGATCAGCTGCTTTTTGTGGATAACGACGCTATCGATAAGGGAAAAGTATTTGATTCGAAAGATAAGGAAGAGTTTGATATTCTATTTTCTAGGGTGGAGACGGAAGCAACGACGGATGTAAAAGTTCACGCGCAGAAGATGGAGAAATTCTTCTCACAGTTTCAATTCAATGATAAAGCTCGAATGTTGTCTGTCGTGTTGTATGATAATTTGGATGGAGAGTTTCTCTTTGTCGGTCACGTTGGTGTTTTAGTGCCAGCTGATGAGGGTTTCTTATTTGTAGAGAAATTGACTTTTGAAGAGCCCTATCAAGCTATTAAGTTTGCCAGCAAGGAAGATTGTTACAAGTATTTATCCACCAAATATGCGGATTACACAGGTGACGGCCTAGCTAAACCTTTCATCATGGACAATGAAAAGTGGGTTGAAGGTTATTAAGATAGGCAAAGGAGAAGTAATATGGAGACTGCAATAGCTCTTTTAGTTGTCATTCTTATCGGATTCTGGGCTATAAACATTCTCAAGCCTCGTAAGGCAAATAAAAAGGAAAGATTTATTGGCTATATGCAGCGCTATGATATAGATGGTGAGGGCTATCAGTCAGAAGTCTGGGAACTGACGGAAGATGAGGATTTGAAATAAGGAGGAGAGTCCAAAAACAGTATTATGCCTTTTCAAGAAAGGTAAAGAGTAAAATCAGTGCTATCCTAAGGGACTTATCGGAGGAAACATTATGGGAATGATTGCTAATTATCGATATCTATCTGACAATGAATTAAGCCAAATAGTGCCGGATTCTCGTCAGGAAGAGGAATTGCTTGACATAGTCGAGGATTCTACGAAGGAAAATGAGACGTTGATAGATATTGACAAAATGTGGGACGCCATACTCTTTGTTATGACAGGCTTTAGTAGTTCAGAATTTATGGATGACGATCCTTTGAGAGAAGCTGTCTTGGGAGTGACCCCTTTAGAAAATGTGTCGGAATATATAGCCTATACTGAACACTCAAAGATAGCTGAGATTGTTCAAGCTTTAGAGAATTTTAACATGGATAGGGCTCTGGCAGACTTTAGCATGGAAGCATGCAAGAAGGCAGATTTATACCCCGATATTTGGGATTATCTTGAAGAAGAGGAAGAAATCAAGGATGATATTCGAACCAGCTTTGTAAAACTGAAAGACTTTTATAAGAAAATCTTAACTCTCAAAGGAAATGTCCTAGTGACTATTTGTTAAGTACTTTTACCAACTGTTAGTCAGGTGCGTGATGAATATACATCTAGAAAATCGAACACCTGATGAATTGTCTGGTGAAGGAAATATTTCACCGTGTAGTCGGACGAGATAGATAGAAATTGGTTATAGAACGTGTAACCTTAATAAATTTTAAAATTTAAGACGGAGGATTAAAGAAATGGGAAAAATTGAATGGGACCAGATAAAGACTCGCTTAGATGCCTTGCTTGTCATTGATGAGTATCGAACAGATCCAAACAAGACATGGCTTCGATTGATTGTTAAGACTGAGGAAAGCTACGGAGTCCGTTACCTTATCGACAACGGTTCTGGTGATTCTCTAGATGTGATCTTTACTGATAAAATGATCCTTATAAAGGGCTTTGACCATGAAAGCAGTTTGAGTCAATTTGCTGCGGATGAGTGGAATCAAGACATCATAGACGGATTTTATAAAGGACTGGATGAAAAGTATCAAAACCTATACTCAGAAGAACAAAAAGATGAAACAACCTTCTTTATCTGGTATGACGGACAAGAGCATCAAAATACCTACCAAGACCAGGACGGTGGTGAATGGTTATTATCCTATTTCTTTGACAGTTTTGAGCAATTTCATGAGTTTGTGACGGATTACTATTCAATTACTGTAGATGAGGATTTACTTAGAAAACTTTACAATCAAGGACAGCTTTCAGAAGTAGAATTGGAGCAGTTGATTCGCACTTCCTAGCTAGAAATGTGTATAAAATCTGATGAAAAGAACTGATTTTCAATATCAAGTTATACTTTAAGATTATTGAAGCAGCTAATGGTTGTAGTTTCTTTTTTCTTATGTCTATAACGCTTTAAAGCGATTTCTTTTTATTGTTGAATAATATTTTGCGAACAAAAAAAGAAATTCTTTAAAAAAGTTTCACAAAATCCTTTACAAGCTCTTGTAAACATGATATAGTTATAAGGCTTAGAAAATGAGAAGATGTTTTCTAGCAAATATAAACCCGAGTAAAAAATGCCTACGGACAGGCAGGGTTGAATGCCGAAGCGTGGTTGAAAAGCCACATTATTGATAGGGTTAAAAGCCTACTTTTATAAGTTGATGTTAGGACGTTTGTCCTAATTCATAAATTTTAGTGTGGTGAAAGCACACGTCATCTTGTGAAACGATCAATAAAGTACGTAATATTTGCTACTAGAGAGTTAGGAAACATCAGGAACAGACATACTCAACAGAAACCAAAATACACACGTCAGAAGATTGCAGAGCAGGTGAAAACCTGCTCTTTTTTCATAAGTCAACCTTTAGTCGCCTTTATCTTCTTGAGGTGCTAAAAATACGGTAAAGGAGTATGTCTTGAAGAAGTTAGATCAAAACCAAGCCCCAATTTACGAGGCTTTGGTCAAACTACGCAAGAAAAGGATTGTCCCCTTTGATGTGCCAGGTCACAAGCGTGGACGAGGAAATCCAGAACTTGTCGAACTGTTAGGAGAAAAATGTGTTGGCATTGATGTCAATTCTATGAAACCCTTGGATAATCTTGGTCATCCCATTTCGATTATTCGGGATGCGGAGGAATTAGCTGCGGATGCTTTTGGTGCAGCCCATGCCTTTCTCATGATTGGGGGAACAACCTCATCAGTTCAGACCATGATTCTTTCCACCTGTAAGGCAAGAGATAAGATTATTCTGCCACGAAATGTCCACAAATCTGCTATCAATGCGTTGGTTCTATGTGGTGCCATACCCATCTATATCGAGATGAGTGTGGATCCTAAAATCGGCATCGCTTTAGGTCTTGAAAATGACCGGGTTGCCCAGGCCATTAAGGAACATCCAGATGCTAAAGCTATCCTAATTAACAATCCTACCTACTATGGAATTTGTTCAGACCTCAAGGGTTTAACGGAAATGGCTCACGAAGCTGGCATGATGGTTTTAGTAGATGAAGCCCATGGAGCGCATTTGCATTTTACAGACAAATTGCCACTGTCTGCTATGGATGCTGGCGCTGATATGGCGGCGGTCTCTATGCATAAGTCTGGTGGGAGTTTGACTCAAAGTTCCATCCTGCTTATCGGGGAACAGATGAATCCTGAGTACGTTCGTCAGATCATCAACCTGACCCAGTCTACATCAGCCTCTTACTTGTTGATGGCTAGTTTGGATATTTCTCGACGGAACTTAGCTCTTCGTGGCAAAGAGTCTTTTGAGAAAGTCATTGAGCTATCCGAATACGCTCGTCGTGAAATCAATGCTATCGGTGGTTACTATGCCTACTCAAAAGAGTTAATAGACGGTGTGTCGGTCTGTGATTTTGACGTGACTAAGCTGTCCGTTTACACTCAGGGTATTGGCTTAACAGGTATTGAGGTTTATGACCTCCTCCGAGATGAATACGACATTCAGATCGAATTTGGTGATATTGGGAATATCTTGGCCTATATTTCCATTGGTGACCGCATCCAAGACATCGAACGTTTGGTCGGTGCTTTGGCGGATATCAAGAGACTCTACTCGAGAGATGGGAAGGACTTGATTGCTGGAGAATATATTCAACCCGAGTTAGTCCTTTCTCCTCAGGAAGCCTTTTATTCAGAGAGAAAAAGTTTAACCTTGGATGAGTCTGTTGGACAGGTCTGTGGGGAATTTGTCATGTGCTATCCTCCAGGAATTCCAATCCTAGCACCAGGTGAACGCATTACACGAGACATTGTGGATTATATCCTATTTGCCAAAGAACGTGGATGCTCCCTCCAAGGGACGGAAGATCCAGAGGTCAATCACATCAACGTCATTAAGAGAAAGGAGAACTAGATGGATTTATGGTTTTCTGAAGTTCATACTCCAGATGTGAAATTGTCCTTGAGAACTGCCAAGCAACTCTATGCTGGAAAAAGTGAATGGCAGGATATCGAAGTCTTGGATACGCCAGCTTTTGGGAAAATACTGATTTTAAATGGGCATGTCTTGTTTTCAGATGCAGATGACTTTGTCTACAATGAAATGACGGTCCACGTACCCATGGCTGTCCATCCAAATCCAAAGAAAGTATTGGTTATTGGGGGTGGTGACGGCGGTGTTGCCCAAGTATTAACCCTATATCCTGAACTAGAGCAAATCGATATTGTGGAACCAGATGAGATGTTGGTTGAGGTCTGTCGTGAGTATTTCCCAGACTTTGCTGCAGGGCTAGATGATCCTCGTGTTACCATTTACTACCAAAATGGGCTACGCTTTTTACGAAACTGTGAAGATGACTACGATATTATTATCAACGATGCGACAGATCCATTTGGACATACGGAAGGGCTCTTTACCAAGGAATTTTACGGTAATAGCTATAGAGCTCTCAAAGAAGATGGTATCATGATTTACCAGCATGGTAGTCCTTTCTTTGACGAAGATGAGTCTGCTTGCCGAAGCATGCACCGCAAGGTCAATCAAGCCTTTCCAATAAGCCGTGTCTATCAGGCGCATATTCCCACCAGTCCAGCTGGCTATTGGTTGTTTGGATTTGCATCGAAAAAATACCACCCTGTCAAAGATTTTGACAAGGAAGGCTGGAAAAAACGCCAGCTTTTCACAGAATACTACACTGCAAACTTACATGTGGGGGCCTTTATGTTGCCCAAGTATGTTGAGGACATTTTAGAAGAAGAGGAAGGAAAAAAATGAGTCGTTTATTAGTTATTGGATGTGGGGGCGTTGCCCAAGTTGCTATTTCAAAGATTTGCCAAGATAACGAAACATTTACAGAGATTATGATTGCTAGCCGTACCAAGTCAAAATGCGATGACTTGAAGGCTAAATTAGAAGGCAAAACAAGTACAAAGATTGAGACAGCCGCTCTTGATGCTGACAAGGTTGAAGAAGTGATTGCTTTGATTGAAAGCTACAAGCCAGAAGCTGTTTTGAACGTAGCTCTACCTTATCAAGATTTAACCATCATGGATGCATGTTTGGCGACAGGTGTCCACTATATTGACACAGCCAACTACGAAGCTGAGGACACAGAAGATCCAGAATGGCGTGCCATTTATGAGAAACGTTGTGAGGAACTAGGTTTTACAGCCTATTTTGACTACTCATGGCAGTGGGCTTATCAGGAAAAATTCAAAGAAGCAGGCTTGACAGCTCTTCTTGGATCTGGTTTTGACCCAGGTGTGACCAGCGTTTTTTCAGCTTACGCCCTTAAACATTATTTTGATGAAATCCACTATATCGATATTTTAGACTGTAATGGTGGTGACCACGGTTATCCATTTGCGACAAACTTTAACCCAGAAATCAATCTCCGTGAGGTTTCTGCGCCAGGTTCTTACTGGGAAGATGGAAAATGGGTCGAAGTCGAAGCCATGTCAATCAAGCGTGAGTACGATTTCCCTCAGGTTGGACAAAAAGACATGTATCTCCTTCACCACGAAGAAATTGAATCATTGGCCAAAAACATTCCTGGAGTCAAACGGATTCGTTTCTTTATGACTTTTGGCCAATCTTATCTAACTCACATGAAATGCTTGGAAAACGTTGGTCTCCTTCGTACGGATGCTATTAACTTTAATGGACAAGACATTGTGCCGATTCAATTCTTAAAAGCCTTGCTTCCTGATCCAGCTAGCCTTGGCCCACGTACAGTTGGAAAAACCAATATCGGTTGTATCTTTACAGGTGTCAAAGACGGTGTTGAGAAGACTATCTATATCTACAATGTTTGCGACCATCAGGAATGTTACGCAGAAGTTGGTTCACAAGCAATTTCTTACACGACAGGTGTTCCCGCTATGATTGGGACAAAATTGGTTATGAACGGTACTTGGAAACAACCTGGAGTTTACAACCTTGAAGAATTGGATCCAGATCCATTCATGGAAGCTTTGAATGGGTATGGTTTGCCTTGGGTTGTGGTTGAAAATCCGCAAATGGTGGACTAATGAAGTTAGAACAAGTACTAACACCTTCTTATATCATTGACTTAGGAAAATTAGAAGAGAATTGTCGCATTCTACAAGAAGTCCAAGAAAAAGCCGGTTGTAAGGTGTTGCTAGCTCAGAAAGCCTATTCCCTCTATAAAACCTATCCTTTGATTAGCCAGTATCTCTCTGGTACAACGGCTAGTGGTCTCTATGAGGCTAAGCTAGCTAGAGAAGAGTTTCCGGGGGAAGTCCATGTATTTGCACCTGCTTTCAAGGATGCAGACTTGGAGGAATTGCTGGAGATAACGGATCATATCGTCTTCAACTCAGAGAGACAGTTGCGCAAACACGGTCCTCGTTGCCGAGAGGCTGGTATTAGTGTCGGTTTGCGCCTCAACCCACAGTGTTCAACTCAAGGAGATCACGCGCTCTATGACCCTTGTGCTCCGGGATCTCGGTTTGGAGTTACTCTTGATAAGATACCGAGTGATTTGCTGGACTTAGTAGATGGTCTTCATTTTCACACCCTTTGCGAGCAGGGGGCGGATGATTTAGAGACAACTTTGAAAGCAGTCGAAGCGCAGTTTGGACCCTATTTGTATCAAGTTAAATGGCTCAATATGGGTGGTGGACACCACATCACCAGAGAAGACTACGATGTAGATTTGCTGATTTCAGAAATCAAGCGTATCCGAGAAACTTACAATCTTGAAGTCTATATCGAGCCGGGTGAAGCTATTGCGCTCAATGCGGGTTATCTAGCAACTGAAGTATTGGACATTGTCGAAAACGGTATGGATATTTTGATTTTAGATGCCTCCGCGACCTGCCATATGCCAGATGTACTTGAAATGCCCTATCGTCCACCTCTGAGAAATGGATTTGAACTGCAGGAAAAAGCCCATACCTATAGACTTTCTTCCAATACCTGTCTGACGGGTGATGTGATTGGTGATTATAGTTTTGAAAATCCAGTCCAAATCGGTGATAGACTTTACTTTGAAGACATGGCAATCTACTCCTTTGTCAAAAATAATACCTTTAATGGTATTGGCTTGCCAAGTCTCTATCTTATGGACGAGCAGGGAGACTGCAGCTTAGTCAAAGCCTTTGGCTATCAAGACTTTAAAGGGAGATTATCATGATAGAAACTCCGAAAAAAGCAGGCTATCGTATGCCAGCAGAGTACGAACCCCATCATGGCACCCTCATGATCTGGCCGACTCGACCAGGTTCATGGCCCTTTCAAGGAAAGGCTGCCAAAAAAGCATTTAGCCAGATTATTAAGACTATAGCAGAAGGGGAAAGGGTTTACCTTTTGGTGGAGCAGGATTATCTATATGAAGCCCAGTCCTATCTAGGAGACAAGGTTGTTTATTTATATATTCCTACTAATGATGCCTGGGCGCGTGATACAGGTCCGACCATTCTCGTCAATGATAAAAGAGAAAAATTGGCAGTCGATTGGTCTTTTAATGCCTGGGGTGGGGCTGTGGACGGTCTTTATCAAGATTATGAAGATGATGACCAAGTAGCCAGTCGTTTTTCTGAGTCATTGGAAATTCCTGTTTACGATGCCAAACCTTTTGTCCTAGAAGGAGGCGCAATCCATAGCGATGGTCAAGGGACCATTCTTGTGACTGAAAGTTGCTTACTCAGTCCTGGACGCAATCCCCACCTGTCTAAAGAGCAAATTGAAAACACCTTATTAGAGAGCCTTGGCGCTGAAAAAGTTATCTGGCTGCCTTATGGTATTTATCAGGACGAAACCAATGAACACGTTGACAATGTTGCTGCCTTCGTTGGTCCTGCAGAAATTGTCTTGGCTTGGACAGATGATCAAAATGATCCTCAGTATGCCATGTCTGCAGCTGACCTTGAGCTTTTAGAAAAAGAAACAGATGCAAAAGGTCGTCCCTTCACTATTCATAAATTGCCAATTCCAGCGCTTCATCAAGTTGTAACCGAAGAGGATTTGCCAGGCTACATCTATGAAGAAGGGGAAGAAGAGCGTTATGCAGGTGAACGTCTTGCAGCTTCCTATGTCAATTTCTATATTGCCAACAAGGCTGTCCTTGTTCCCCAATTTCAAGATAAAAACGACCAAGTGGCCCTAGATATCCTCAGCAAGTGTTTTCCAGACCGTAAAGTCGTAGGAATACCAGCCAGAGATATTCTCTTAGGTGGTGGCAATATTCACTGTATCACCCAACAAATCCCAGAATAGGAGAAAAAGATGAGAAATGTTAGAGTTGCAGCGATCCAGATGCAATGTGCCAAGGATGTGGCAACGAATATCCAAATAGCGGATCGTTTAGTTCGAAAAGCTGCTGAGCAAGGAGCCCAAATTATTCTCTTGCCGGAGTTGTTTGAACGTCCTTATTTTTGTCAGGAACGTCAGTATGACTACTACCAGTATGCCCAGTCGGTGACAGAAAATACAGCTATTCAGCATTTTAAAGTAATTGCTAAGGAACTACAGGTTGTTCTACCGATCAGTTTCTATGAAAAAGATGGCAATGTCTTGTATAACTCAATCGCCGTCATTGATGCTGATGGAGAAGTGCTGGGCGTCTATCGGAAGACCCACATACCAGATGATCATTATTATCAAGAAAAATTTTACTTTACGCCTGGTAACACTGGTTTCAAGGTCTGGGATACTCGCTATGCTAAGATTGGGATTGGCATCTGTTGGGATCAATGGTTTCCTGAAACGGCGCGCTGTCTTGCGTTGAATGGGGCAGAATTGCTCTTTTACCCAACAGCTATCGGTTCAGAGCCGATTTTGGATACAGACAGTTGTGGTCACTGGCAACGTACCATGCAAGGGCACGCAGCAGCTAATATTGTCCCAGTCATTGCAGCCAATCGTTACGGTTTGGAAGAAGTCACTCCTAGTGAGGAAAATGGCGGACAGAGTTCCAGTCTTGACTTCTACGGTTCGTCCTTTATGACGGATGAAACAGGAGCTATTCTAGAGAAAGCTGAAAGACAAGGTGAAGCTGTTCTGTTAGCGACCTATGACCTTGACAAGGGAGCAAGTGAACGCCTCAACTGGGGACTGTTTCGTGATAGAAGACCAGAAATGTACCAACGGATTACCGACTAGAAGGTAACTTTCATAATAAATTTTTGATATTCACGCCTGTCTTACAAAAATGTAAGATAGGCTTTTTAAATGTAAGATGGGTGTACGATTATACGTGGAAATGTATGCTATACTCTATATAGCTCAAAAAGAAAGAGGTTTATTATGAAAAAATGGAATGCGACGCAGTTGAAGCATCTGATGGCGGCAGTAATGGTTCTAGACCATATCCCTCATATCACCGGAATCGTTTCTCCTTTGTGGGAAGGTATCTTTCACGCTATGACCCGTTGTGTGGGAGTTTGGTTTGCCTATATGGCTATGGAAGGCTTCATCCATACTCGAAATTTGAAAAACTACCTCATCCGCCTTTGGTCTTGGGCGCTTATCATGTTTGCTGGAAATAGCCTACTCAACGCTCTATTTGCATCCAAAGGAGTAATGGTCACTAATAATATTTTCCTGACTTTGGCCATCGGTGTTACCATGCTTTGGATTGGTTTTCCCAGAAAAGAGTTGGATAAAAAAGAGAAGTTGTGGCGTCGGATTGGGGTTGCTGGTCTCTTGATTTTCGGTTGTCTTTTTACCGAGGGTGGTATTACTATGCTACCATTTCTCTTGATTAGTTACTCTTGTCGAAATCGCAAGGGCTTGCGAAATCTCCTTTATGCTTTTCTCTGGGCCTTTCTGTTAGTGACTTCCATCCAAATTTACGACACTTGGCACCAAACACTGGAAATGATGCTTTTCAATTCTGACTGGCTCTTTGTCACCGTCTTTCCTTTTATGGCCTTGTATAATGGACAGCGAGGAAAAGAAACTAGTTGGAGTAAATATTTCTTTTATATTTTCTACCCAGCTCATCTATGGATTATAGCCTTGATTGCTTATTTAGTTAAGTAGTAAAAAAGCAAATAGCAGTGATTTCTGTCTATTTGCTTTTCTTTTTATAAAATATACTTCTCAATCGCACGCGCGACGCCGTCTTCTTCGTTGCTGGCTGTAACATCATTGGCAAGGGACTTGACATGGTCACTGGCATTTCCCATTGCAATACCAAGGCCTGCAAACTGGAGCATTTCGATATCGTTATTTGCATCTCCCATGGCCATAATTTCTGAGGAATCAATCTGCAAAATCGCTGCTAGTCGTGAAAGAGCAGTAGCCTTTGTCGTTCCAAGTGGCATGGCTTCGTAAATGACAGGCTGTGAACGAACGCCGCTAAATCGTTGGCAGAGCTCCTCTGCAAAACGCTGCTCAAAATCGTCTGTTTGTTCTTCGTTGCCTAAAAACATGCCTTGGAACATACGATATTTACCACTGGTGGCTTCCTCAAGGGAAATTTCAGTCAGGTCTGAAAAGACGAGCTTGGCATCATTTTGAATGATTTGATTAGGCTTACCACCGAGGACAAAATAATGTTCTTCATCAAAAAGAGTCAACTGGACGTCGCTTTTTTCAGCCAGGTCATAGAGGTATTCGATATCAGCTGGGCTGAGTTCTTGCCAGTCAACTAGACTCCAGTCGCTGGTCTGGTGAGTTGAACAACCATTATTGACAATGACGTACTCATTCTGAAGGTCCAGTCCTAGTTTTTTATAGTAGGGAAGGACACCGAAAAGCGGGCGGCCTGTACAGAGAACCAGTTTGACACCTTTTTCAATTGCTTGGTGAATGGCAGTGATGTGGGCTTGGGGGATTTCCTTGGCTTCGTTAAGGAGGGTTCCGTCCATATCCAAGGCTAGTAGTTTAATCATAAGACTTCCTTTTCTAGGTGTTTTGCTTTTATTATAGCATATAGACTATAAAATGTCTGACAGAATTATAACATTCGGCTTTCCTTTTCTTGAAAAAGAAAATAAAATCTTATATAATATGTATACTTAATATTCAAGGAGAAATAATGTCAAAGTATCACTTTAATTCAATTTACAAAAATGATGAAACAGAGTCGACAGGTCTTCTTTTCATCAAAGTCTACAACAAGTGGGAAAGCAACTTAAAAAGAGTTTTGAAATCAGTTGGCCTCACTTTGCCCCAATTTATCGTTTTAACCTCTCTCTTGTTTCTGTCTAATAGAGAGGAATATGTAACGCAAGTTGATATCGCTCGATTCACCGGTATGGATGTCATGACGGTTTCCCAGATTGTTAGGCTACTGGAGAATAAGGACTACATTAGACGTGATCAGCACCCAAAGGATAGTCGGGCAAAACTGGTCTCAGTGACGAAGTCTGGCGCAAAGAAGGTCAATCAAGCTTTGCCTTTAGTAGAAGGGGTTGATGAAGAATTTTTTGAAAAACTATCTAACGATAGAGAAGTTTTTAATCGTTTGTTAGTAGAGTTGGAGGATAAAAATGCCTAGATATTGGGTTGGAGTTGTTTCAAAGAACCATGTTTTAAGAGGAGTTGAAGGGAATTTTTGCCATTGTCTTTCAGGAAAGGGCGGCCCCTTAAACCGTATGAAAAAAGGTGACTATTTTTTATACTATAGTCCAAAATACGATATGAACGGTCAAGATAAGTTACAGGCTTTTGTGGCCGTAGGTAAAATTACAGATGACAAAGCCTATCAAGTAGAGCAGTTTGAAGGATTCTTTCCCTTTAGACGAAATGTCGAGTATTATCAACCAGTCAAAGATTGTTCCATAGAAGTAGCCAGACAGCATCCTGAATGGAGAGACTATACTTCTCGGCTTCGTTATGGACATTTTGAAGTTTCCAAAGACTTTTTCCTCTATATCTTTCAGCATATGAAAGTGGATGATGAAGGATGATTGATTTGCTAGTTAAATGATTGTCAACTAGAATTTTGGATTTGGACTGTGAAGCGAACTTTGCTATAATAGAGTAAGAAACTTTGATAAACCAAACGAGGCTGAGATGAAATTACTTTATACTGATATTCGGACTTCTTTGACAGAAATCCTGACTAGAGAGGCGGAAGAGCTAGTTGCTGGGGGCAAGCGGGTCTTCTACATCGCCCCCAACTCTCTTTCATTTGAAAAGGAACGCGCCGTGCTGGAATGCTTGTCCCAGCAGGCTTCTTTTGCGATTACCGTCACGCGCTTTGCTCAAATGGCTCGTTACCTGGTTTTAAATGATTTGCCAGCTAAGACGAGTCTAGATGACATCGGTCTTGGGATGGCTTTTTATAAATGTCTTGCGGAACTAGATCCCAAGGACTTGCGTGTTTATGGTGCTATAAAGCAGGATCCTCAATTTATCCAGCAGTTGGTTGAACTTTATCATGAGATGACGACTGCTCAGATGAGCTTTTTGGACTTGGAAAGTTTGACAGATGAGGACAAGCGGGCAGACTTACTCTTGATTTTTGAGAAAGTGACTGCCTATCTTAATCAAGGTCAGTTGGCTCAGGGAAGTCAGCTGTCCCATTTGATTGAGGCTATTGAGAATGACAAGGTAAGCAGTGATTTCAGTCAGATTGCCTTGGTCATTGACGGATTTACCCGTTTTTCTGCCGAGGAAGAGCGTGTAGTGGATCTGCTCCATCGAAAAGGTGCCGAGATTGTTATTGGGGCTTATGCAAGCAAGAAGGCTTATAGCAGTCCGTTCACAGAAGGGAATCTCTACCAAGCCAGTGTGGAATTTCTTCATCATTTGGGGGCAAAATACCAAACACCTGCTCAGGATCGTTCTCAGACTCATGAGAAAATAGATAGTTTTGACAAGGCATCTCGTTTGCTGGAGTCTTCTTATGATTTTTCAGAACTTGCTTTAGATGTAGATGAGAAGGACAGTGAAAACCTGCAAATCTGGTCTTGTTTGACGCAAAAAGAGGAGTTGGAGCTGGTGGCTCGCGCTATTCGTCAGAAATTACATGACCATCCAGAACTGAGTTACAAGAATTTTCGCATTCTCTTAGGTGATGTGGCTTCTTACCAGTTATCACTGAAAACCATTTTTGACCAGTACCAGATTCCTTTCTATCTTGGTAGAAGTGAATCCATGTCCCATCATCCCTTAACCCAGTATGCCGAATCTATTTTGCGTTTGAAACGCTACCGTTTTCGTCAGGAGGATTTGATTAATCTCCTCAGAACTGGTCTGTATACCGACCTTAGTCAGGCTGATATTGATGCTTTTGAACAATATCTCCGCTATCTTGGTATCAATGGATTGCCAGCTTTTCAGCAGACCTTTACCAAATCCCATCATGGAAAATTTGATTTAGAGCGTTTAAATGCTCTTCGTCTGCGAGTTTTGGCGCCACTTGAAACCTTATTTGCCAGTCGGAAGCAAAATACTGAAAATCTCTTGCAAAAGTGGAATACTTTTCTAAAAAATGCTGCTTTAAGCAAGCAGATGCAAGGATTGACAGCTACTATGGAAACTCTAGAACAGGAAAGACAAGCCGAAGTTTGGAAGGCTTTCTGCCATGTTTTAGAACAATTTGCGACCGTTTTCGCTGGTACACAGGTTAGTCTAGAGGATTTCCTAGCCTTGCTCCATTCTGGAATGAGCTTATCCCAGTATCGTACCATTCCAGCGACAGTGGACACCGTTCTGGTGCAAAGTTACGATCTGATTGCCCCTCTGACAGCTGACTTTGTCTACGCCATCGGGCTGACTCAGGATCATTTGCCAAAAATCGCGCAAAACACCAGTCTTTTGACAGACGAAGAAAGACAAAGTCTAAATCAAGCAACTGAGGAGGGAGCGCAATTACTGATTGCAAGTAGTGAAAACCTCAAGAAAAATCGCTATACCATGCTTTCCTTAGCCAATGCTGCTCGTAAGCAGTTGGTGTTATCCGCTCCAAGTCTCCTCAATGAAAATGAGAGTAAGGAATCGGCCTATCTTCAAGAACTGGTGAGTTTTGGATTTAATCGGACAGAGAAGAAAATTCATCACAAAGGTCTGTCTAAGGATGATATGGGTTCTTATCACAGTCTTTTGTCTAGCCTTGTTGCCTATCATCAGCAGGCAGGTTCTAGTGAAAATGAGCAAGATGTGACCTTTGTCAAGGTTCTAGCGCGTGTGATGGGGAAAAAACTTGATCAAAAAGGTCTTACAAATCCTGCACTCCCAACTAGCCCAAGCAGCAAGCCATTAGAGAAAGAGACCTTGCAGGCTCTCTATCCAGCTGACAAGGAGTTTTACCTGTCTACTTCTGGTTTAACGGAGTTTTACCGCAATGAATACAGTTATTTCCTCCGTTATGTCTTAGGTTTGCAGGAAGAATTGCGCCTGCGTCCAGATGCTCGCAGTCATGGGAATTTCTTGCACCGTATTTTTGAACGGGCCTTGAAACTGCCTGCTGAAAATCCGTTTGATCAGCGTTTGGAACAAGCTATTCAAGAAACCAGCCAGGAACGCGAATTTGAAGCCATTTATCAAGAAAGTTTGGAAGCTCAGTTTACCAAGGAAGTTCTGCTTGATGTCGCGCGGACAACGGGCCACATCCTTCGTCATAATCCAGCTATCGAAACCATCCAAGAGGAAGCAACATTTGGCGGCAAAGATCAGGCATTTATTCAATTGGATAATGGTCGGAGTGTCTATGTGCGAGGCAAGGTTGACCGTATTGACCGCCTGAAAGCTGATGGAGCGCTAGGAGTGGTGGACTACAAGTCTAGTCTGACTCAGTTCCAGTTTCCTCATTTCTTTAATGGTTTAAATTCCCAACTGCCAACCTATCTTGCTGCTCTTAAGGGAGAAGGAGAGCAAAACTTTTTCGGCGCCATGTACTTGGAAATGGCTGAACCTGTCCAATCTCTGTTGACCGTTAAGAATTTGGCAGGAGCAGTAGTAGAAGCCAGCAAGTCCATGAAATACCAAGGCCTCTTTTTAGAGAAAGAAAGTAGTCACTTAGGCGAATTTTACAATAAAAACAATGCCAACCAGCTGACAGATGAGGAGTTTCAGCTCTTGCTAGACTACAATGCACATCTTTATAAGAAAGCAGCAGAGAAGATTTTAGAAGGCCAGTTTGCCATCAATCCATACACAGAGAATGGCAGAAGTATTGCCCCGTACGTTCACCAACACCAAGCCATTACAGGATTTGAAGCCAATTACCATCTAGGTCATGCTCGTTTCCTAGAAAAGATAGACCTAGATGATGGCAAACGACTGGTCGGAGAAAAACTCAAGCAAGCTTGGTTTGAAAAAATAAGAGAGGAGTTGAATCGATGAAGCCCATTTCCTTTTTAACTGAGGAAGAAATTCAAAAACTGCAAAAAGCAGAAGCAAGTTCGAGCAAGGAACAGAAGAAAACAGCCGAGCAAATCGAAGCCATTTATACCGCAGGGCAAAATATCCTTGTTTCAGCGTCTGCTGGTTCAGGGAAGACCTTTGTCATGGCAGAGCGTATTCTGGATCAGTTAGCACGTGGTGTGGAAATCAGCCAACTCTTTATCTCGACCTTTACCGTCAAGGCTGCTACCGAACTCAAGGAACGTTTGGAGAAAAAAATCAGCCAACAAATCCAAGAAAGTAACGATGTCGATCTCAAACAACACTTGGGACGTCAATTGGCAGATCTGCCAAACGCTGCCATCGGAACCATGGACTCCTTCACACAAAAATTTCTTGGCAAACACGGCTACCTGATTGATATCGCACCGAACTTCCGTATTCTACAAAATGAAAGCGAACAGTTACTCTTAAAAAACGAAGTTTTTCATCAGGTTTTTGAAGATCATTACCAAGGTGAGAATAAAGAAAAATTTAGTAGCTTGGTGAAGAACTTTGCTGGACGTGGCAAGGATGAACGAGGTCTGCGCCAGCAAGTCTACAAAATCTATGATTTTCTTCAATCCACCAGCAGTCCCCCAAAATGGCTTAGTGAGTCTTTTCTCAAAGGGTTTGAAGAAGCCGACTTTGTAAATGAGAAAGACAAACAAACCGAGCAAATCAAGCAGGGGCTTTGGGACTTGGAAAGTTTCTTCCGTTATCATCTGGATAACGATGCCAAGGAGTTTCCAAAAGCTGCCTATTTAGAAGCTGTTCAACAGGTTCTGGATGAAATTGGCTCCTTAAATCAAGAGTCCGATAGCCAGGCTTATCGAGCAGTGCTTGCGCGTGTTGTCGCCATCTCGAAGGAGAAAAATGGTCGAGCTCTGGCTAACTCTAGTCGTAAGGTCGATTTAAAGCCACTGGCTGATGCCTATAACGATGAGAGAAAGGCCCTGTTTTCTAAACTAGGACAACTGGCGGACCAGATAACCATTCTCGACTATCAAGAGCGTTATCATGTAGACACCTGGGATCTAGCTAAGACCTTCCAAAACTTTATGAGTGATTTTGTGGAGGCTTATCGAGAACGTAAACGCCAGGAAAACGCCTTTGAATTCGCTGATATTAGTCATTACACCATTGAGATTTTAGAGAATTTCCCACAAGTCCGCGAGGCTTATCAGGAACGATTCCACGAAGTCATGGTCGATGAGTATCAGGATACTAACCACATTCAAGAACGGATGCTGGAATTGCTGTCGAATGGTCACAATCGCTTTATGGTGGGAGATATCAAGCAGTCTATCTACCGTTTCCGTCAGGCAGATCCCCAAATTTTCAATGAAAAATTTCAACGCTATGCGCAAAATCCTAAAGAGGGTAAGTTGATACTCCTCAAGGAAAATTTCCGTAGCAGTTCAGAAGTGCTATCAGCAACCAATGATGTTTTTGGACACCTTATGGACCAAGAGGTCGGCGAAATCAACTATGATAGCATGCACCAGCTTGTTTTTGCCAATAGCAAACTAACTCCCAATCCAGACAATAAGGCAGAATTTCTCCTCTACGATAAGGACGATAGTGGGCAAGAGGAGGAAGAGAGCCAAACAGAATCGAAACTAACTGGTGAAATGCGTCTGGTCATCAAGGAAATCTTGAAGCTCCATCAAGAGAAAGGTGTAGCCTTTAAGGAAATTGCCCTTTTGACTTCCAGTCGCAGTCGAAATGACCAGATTCTACTTGCCCTGTCTGAGTACGGAATTCCAGTTAAAACCGACGGTGAGCAAAACAACTACCTCCAATCCCTAGAAGTACAAGTCATGCTGGACACCCTGCGCGTCATTCACAATCCCCTGCAAGACTATGCCTTGGTAGCTCTGATGAAGTCTCCTATGTTTAGTTTCGATGAGGACGAGTTGGCACGCTTGTCCCTTCAGAAAATAGAAGATAAGGCCCAAGAAAATCTCTATGAGAAACTGGTCAATGCTCAAAAACTGGCAACAAGTCAGAAAAACTTGATTTATACAGCTCTAGCTGAAAAACTCAATCAATTCATGGATATTTTGGATTCTTGGCGCTTGTATGCCAAAACCCACTCTCTCTATGACTTGATTTGGAAGATTTACAACGACCGTTTTTACTATGACTATGTTGGAGCCCTGCCAAACGGTCCAGCTAGACAGGCCAATCTCTATGCCCTAGCTCTACGAGCTGACCAGTTTGAAAAGAGTAATTTCAAGGGCTTGTCTCGTTTTATCCGTATGATTGACCAAGTCCTAGAAGCCCAGCACGATCTCGCAAGTGTAGCCGTCGCACCGCCTAAAGATGCTGTGGAACTCTTGACCATTCACAAGAGCAAAGGACTGGAGTTTCCTTATGTCTTTATCCTCAACATGGATCAGGACTTCAACAAGCAAGACTCGATGTCAGACGTCATTCTCAGCCGTCAAAATGGGCTTGGTGTCAAATACATTGCCAAGGTGGAAACAGGAGCAGTGGAAGCACACTATCCTAAAACCATCAAACTCTCCATTCCTAGCCTGACCTATACGCAGAATGAGAAAGAACTGCAACTGGCTAGCTATTCAGAGCAGATGCGTCTGCTGTATGTTGCCATGACAAGGGCTGAGAAAAAGCTCTATCTTGTTGGCAAGGGCTCTCGCGAAAAGCTAGAAGCCAAGGAATACCCAGCAGCAAACAATGGAAAATTAGATAGCAATACCAGACTGCAAGCAAGAAATTTCCAAGATTGGGTCTGGGCTATCAGTAAAGTATTTACCAAGGACAATCTCAACTTTAGCTATCGTTTTGTTGGTGAAGACCTGTTGACTAGAGAAGCTATTGGTCAATTGGAAAACAAGAGCCCTCTCCAAGATAGCTCTCAAGCAGACAATCGCCAGTCAGAAACTATCAAAGAAGCTTTGGAAATGCTGAAAGAGGTGGAAGTTTATAATACTCTTCGCCGTGCAGCCATTGAACTACCTAGTGTCCAAACGCCAAGCCAAATCAAGAAATTCTACGAACCTGTTATGGATATGGAAGGGGTAGAAATTGCTAACCAAACTCCATCACCGGAAAAGCGAATCAGCTTTGATTTACCAGATTTTTCAACTAAAGAAAAGGTAACTGGAGCTGAGATTGGTAGTGCAACCCACGAACTCATGCAAAGAATTGACCTCATTCAGCAACCAACACTTGCTAGCCTGACAGAAACTCTCAAACAAGTTCAGACTAGTCCAGCTGTTAGAGACAAGATCAATCTTTCTAAAATTCTTGCCTTCTTTGATACAGCACTTGGTCAGGAAATTCTCGCTAATACCAGCCATCTTTACCGCGAGCAACCTTTCTCCATGCTCAAAAAAGATCAAAAGAGTAAGGAAGATTTCGTTGTCCGTGGAATCTTGGATGGCTATCTGCTTTATGAGGATCGCATCGTTCTTTTCGACTACAAAACAGACCGTTACGATGAACCAAGTCAACTCATAGACCGCTATCGTGGTCAGTTAGCCTTATACGGAGAGGCTTTATCTAGAGCCTATTCGATTGGAAACATTGAAAAATACTTGATTTTGCTCGGCAAAGATGAGGTACAAGTTGTAAAAATATAATCTAGAAAGGAGACCTCATGACACTTCCAGTTAGAAAATCCCTGCACGATGCAGTTTTACAAGCTTCAAAAGCTGATACTTGGGATCAAGCTACCAAGGAATGGAATGAAGTTTCCTTGATTTTTAATGGTATTGGGCGTAGTAATTGTATCTGCGGAAATGCCATTAAATACTCTTACGAACTCTTTAACGGAGTTACAGGCCAACGTCTCTTTCCTATAGGAAGCGACTGTGTTCGCCATTTTCATCGTATTAGCCTCGATCAGCAACTAGAAGAGGAAGAAAAACTACTCAGAAAACTTGAAAACCTAACCAAAAAGGCTCAGAAAAAGGGAAAAATCAAGGTCACTAAAAGCGATTTTGACGAACGACTTCTAAAATGGTTTTGGGAAAAAGGTGTTTTCAAAGCCAATCGTGGCAATCAATTCGCACCTGAGAGAGACTACCAGCTTTTCCTAGAAGTCTTTCAAGGTGGAAGTTGGACCAAGGCAGAGCCAAAGAAGAAGGCTCGTATGGAAGAAGTGCTGGAAAAGTGTATCAAACCTTTTTTACTTGGTAAGACCGATGACCAACTCTACCTTGTCAAACTAGGAAAGGAGAAAATCGACTACGAGCAGCATTTACGGATTCAGGCAGAGAAAGAACGCAAGAAAAGAGATAAAATCGCCAAGCAATACGCTGACAACCTCATTCTTGCCATGGGACCTGCAGAACGAGCCTATCAAGATTACTTTGGTTTTACAGAAACCTTGACCCAAGAAGAACGAAAATGGGAGAAAATTCTCTTTGGTAAGAATAGAGACGAACGGGCTATCAAGGCTAAACAAAACCAAAAGGAGCTGGAAAAGGATCAGCGGATTGCAAATCAAGATCCTATTGAACGAAAGCAGAAGCAGACTTGGCTTCTTAATTCTTATTTTCGGGATTTACCTGATGAAAAATCCAGATTTTCTCGGCTCCTATTAGAATTTCGAAAAAGTGGAGAAGTACCTTTTTCAGATGATTACTTATCTGAGCATCTCATCGATTTTTTCTACAAGATGAAAGCCTTTGAGTTTGAAATTGAACCAGAACAAGTCCGCGATTTTCTAAAAGAATGCCTTCAGGCAGAACATCTATCATCTGCACAAGAAAGTTGGACTAGAGGGATTCTCCTCAATTGTCTTCATCCGTTTTTAGATAGGTTACTCATATAGAAAAAATCCTACCTTGTCTATGCATGGTAGGATTTAAGTATCTCCAAAGATGTACTGGTAAAGTTGGACGACTTTCTGAAAACATTGTGTGTCCATTCTTGTTATTTTTTGAGCATTACGCATCCGAAAATCAAAGGTATACAGTTGAAATGGATTGACAGCGCCATCTACCTTGTCCGACGAGACAGGAACGAGCAAGCCTTTTTCAGCCAAACGTTGTTGGCCATGAGTGATAGGACAGACAGCTACAAAACCAGTTTGCAAGGCATATTCTCTCCTAGAAACTACCAAGGCAGGTCGCCGTTTCTGGATTTCTCGACCGACTGATGGATCAAAGTCCAGCCAAATGATATCCTGCTTTTCAGGAATATACTCAGATTTCGCTATCAAGTGACCTTACCCCTTCAAAATCATTTGTCATTCTCAAATCAGCAATCCCATCAAAAGGATCTTTCAGTTTTGGAGCTAAGACAATGACTCCGTCAATCCCTTTGTAGACGACCATTTCTTGACCTTCTGTCATCCCCAAATTTTTAGGAATGGTCACAGTGAGCGAATTCCCCACCTTCCGAGTCTTTACTGTATTCATTGCTCTACCTCCACGAATTAGTATACACTAAGTATATACCTGTTGGCAAAAAAAGTCAAGTAAATCCTGACTGGCATCAAGGATGTGTCGACCAATACTATTTGTCATTTATTGTGGTCAAAGCCTGTGCAAAAGTTCCTCATTTATGATAGAATAGATGGTAAGAAAGAAAACGTTTTAATCACGTTTTTTTTAGTCGGAAGGGGAAAATATTATGGCTACTATTCAATGGTTTCCGGGCCACATGTCTAAGGCTCGGCGGCAAGTTCAGGAGAATTTAAAATTTGTTGATTTTGTGACGATTTTGGTGGATGCTAGGCTACCTTTATCTAGTCAAAATCCTATGTTAACTAAGATTGTTGGGGATAAACCAAAGCTTTTGATTTTGAACAAGGCAGATCTTGCTGATCCCGCAATGACCAAAGAATGGCGTCAGTATTTTGAATCACAGGGAATCCAAACTCTGGCTATCAACTCCAAAGAGCAAGTGACTGTAAAAGTTGTGACTGATGCTGCTAAGAATCTCATGGCTGATAAGATTGCACGCCAGAAAGAACGCGGTATCAAGATCGAAACCTTGCGGACCATGATTATCGGAATTCCAAATGCTGGTAAGTCAACTCTCATGAACCGTTTGGCTGGGAAAAAGATTGCAGTTGTCGGCAATAAACCAGGTGTTACCAAGGGGCAACAGTGGCTCAAAACCAACAAAGACCTTGAAATATTAGACACACCAGGGATTCTCTGGCCTAAGTTCGAAGACGAAATCGTTGCTTTGAAACTAGCCTTGACTGGAGCCATTAAAGATCAACTACTCCCAATGGATGAAGTGACCATTTTTGGTCTCAATTATTTCAAAAAACATTATCCAGAAAAGCTAGCTGAACGCTTCAAACAAATGAAGATAGAAGAAGAAGCACCTGTTATTATCATGGATATGACCCGTGCCCTTGGTTTCCGAGACGACTACGACCGCTTTTACAGCCTCTTCGTCAAGGAAGTCCGTGATGGAAAACTCGGTAACTATACCTTAGATACATTGGACGACATCGATGACGACGATTAAAGAAATCAAAGAACTTCTTGCCACTGTCAAAGAATTAGACAATCCCCTTTTTCTTGAACTGGAAAAGGATCCTCGTTCTGGAGTTCAAAAGGAAATCAACAAGCGTAAAAAAGCCATACAGGCTGAACTGGATGAGGACCTTCGTTTGGAAACTATGCTTTCCTATGAAAAAGAGCTTTACCAGCAAGGATTGACCCTAATTGCAGGTGTTGACGAGGTCGGCCGTGGTCCTCTGGCTGGACCTGTAATCGCTGCAGCTGTTATTTTGCCAAAAAATTGTAAGATTAAAGGCCTCAACGATAGCAAGAAGATCCCTAAAAAGAAACATCTGGAAATTTATCATGCTGTTCAAGATCAAGCCTTATCAATCGGCATTGGTATCATGGATAATCAGGTCATCGACCAAGTCAATATCTATGAAGCTACCAAACTAGCTATGAAGGAAGCAATCTCCCAGCTCAGTCCGCAACCTGAGCACCTCTTGATTGATGCCATGAAACTGGAGTTGCCGATTCTTCAAACAGCAATCATCAAAGGAGATGCCAACTCCCTCTCGATCGCAGCTGCATCTATAGTGGCCAAGGTGACACGGGATGAATTGATGAAGGACTATGATGATCAATATCCTGGATATGATTTTACAGCTAATGCAGGATACGGAACAGCTAAACATCTAGAAGGACTGGAAAAACTAGGCGTCACCCCAATTCACCGAACCAGTTTTGAACCAGTCAAAACACTGGTTTCAACCAAGAAAGATAAGTAAGAGGAAATGATTATGGAGGAACAGTCAGAAACACTTAGTTCCAAGAAAGAATTTGCCTTTGCCTCAAGCACCATATTATCCCAAGTTGGGCGAGGAGTCATTGTTGGTCTCGTCGTCGGGCTAATCGTCGGATCCTTTCGTTTCTTAATCGAAAAGGGTTTCCACCTGATACAAGGACTTTATCAAGATCAAGCGCACCTAGTGCGCAATCTTTTTATCATTGGCCTATTTTATGTATTCGTTTGCTGGCTCAGTGCGAAACTAACTCGGTCAGAAAAAGATATCAAGGGTTCAGGAATTCCTCAAGTCGAAGCCGAACTAAAGGGACTGATGACTCTTAATTGGTGGAGTGTCCTCTGGAAGAAATATGTATTAGGGATTCTTGCTATTGCCAGTGGCCTTATGCTAGGTCGAGAAGGGCCAAGTATTCAACTTGGAGCAGTTGGTGGTAAAGGTATTGCCAAGTGGCTAAAATCTAGTCCAGTTGAAGAACGTTCCCTGATTGCCAGTGGAGCTACTGCAGGCTTAGCCGCTGCCTTTAATGCACCGATTGCAGGCCTCCTCTTTGTTGTAGAAGAAGTCTATCATCATTTTTCCCGCTTTTTCTGGGTCTCAACTCTAGCAGCCAGTCTCGTAGCAAACTTTGTCTCATTACTCATATTTGGTCTAACACCCGTACTGGATATGCCAGACAACATTCCTCTCATGACCCTAGACCAGTATTGGATATACCTCCTTATGGGAGTTTTTCTCGGGCTTTCTGGTTTTCTCTATGAGAAAGCTGTACTCAATGTTGGTCAAATTTATGAATGGCTTGGTCAAAAAATCCATTTGGATAGAGCTTATTATCCGATCCTAGCTTTTATCCTTATCATACCAGTCGGAATTTTCTTACCTCAAATTCTTGGTGGTGGAAACCAGGTCGTTCTTTCTTTGACTGAGCAAGATTTTAGTTTCCAAGTTTTATTAGCTTACTTTTTGATTCGCTTTGTTTGGAGCATGATTAGTTATGGAAGTGGCCTTCCAGGAGGGATTTTCCTTCCCATTCTGGCGCTTGGTTCCTTACTTGGTGCCCTAGTCGGTGTCATTTGTGTCAATCTTGGGCTTGTCAGTCAGGAGCAATTTCCTATATTTGTTATTTTAGGAATGAGTGGCTACTTTGGGGCAATATCCAAGGCTCCCTTAACCGCTATGATACTCGTAACCGAGATGGTCGGAGATATTCGCAACCTCATGCCACTTGGCTTAGTGACCTTAGTCGCCTACATCGTCATGGATCTACTCAAGGGGGCACCAGTCTATGAGGCCATGCTGGAAAAAATGCTACCAGAAGAAGCAACAGACGAGGGAGAAGTCACCCTCATAGAAATCCCTGTGTCTGACAAAATCGCTGGAAAACAGGTTCACGAGCTCAACTTGCCACATAACGTACTCATTACCACCCAAGTCCATAATGGCAAGAGCCAAACAGTTAACGGCTCAACTAGAATGTATCTGGGTGATATGATTCACCTGGTGATTCCAAAAAGTGAAATTGGAAAAGTCAAAGATTTGTTGTTATAAGCTTTTGTTTACATAATTTATTTTACGTAAAATATTATTGAAAGGATTCTCAATGAAAAGAAATAAGGCAATTGCAGTATATTTGCTAGGCACATTTAGTCAAATAGCATCAGTTTGTCTCCTTTTCTTTCTCTTGAATCTTTTTTCTATTCATTCCAATCTATTAACTATTTTAGGAATCTTTCTAGGTGGGATTTCTTCAGCTCTTTGGGGAATTATTGTTGCAAATCACTATTTTCATATTCATTTTAAGAAGATTGTAAACGATTTTTTTAACATTCATACCAGTTATAAACACTATTTATTATCTTTTTTCCTTATTGTCCTTGATTTTTCTTTTCTAATGTTTGGTGGGAAAATGATAGAATTTAGCTGGTATCTCCCATTTTTGATGTTCTTCAAATTTATTGTCTTTGGCGGTATAGAAGAGATTGGATGGCGATATGTTTTTCAACCAATTTTACAAGAAAAGTTGCCATATTTTTACTCAACAATCTTAACCTTTTTCAGCTGGGCGCTTTGGCATCTGTTGTTCTTTTACATAGATGGTTCCCTAGCAACACTGCAAATTCTACCGTTTTTATTTGGATTGCTGACGAATTCTTTCATACTCTCAGCTCTTTATATCAAAACAAAGAATCTCTGGATTTGCGTGATGACACATTCAATCATTAATGTCTTGTCTCAGATAACAATAGATACTGAGCGATATGAAGCTTTCCTGCTTAAAATCTTCGTCATCTTGGTATCCTGCTATATGGTAATACATAAAAAAGATGAGTATAATCGGTATAAATAAAATTAAATATAAACCTTCAAAACCAAATCAAAAAAGATTTGGTTTTTTAAGAATTAGAAATCTGATTTTCAGTATATAGTATGATTTTTACCCCCTACTTTGTAAAGAATGATTAGAATATTGTATAATAAGAAAAAGGAGAAAAGCATAAATGAATAATTCTGGAATTAAAAAAAGTCATATAAGAATACTAATCATTTTGTTACTCGCAACCATCACAGCAGGAGCTATTTTTATGTTTAGGTTGTTAGGGAAGTCTCAAGAAGAGCGTCGAAATAGAGAATATGAAGTAAGTCTGGTTAATGCGTTAAAGAATTCCTACCAAGGGATTAAGGAGATTAAGATTATGGATCCTTACTATAATGACAAACCGGGTTCGTGGTCTTGTGATATTTCAGTACAGTTCAATGATAGTCAAACTATTACTTATGGAATTAATCACAGATTAACCTATAAAGAAAACCATGATGGTCTTATGAAAGGGAATACTAATGAAGAAATTGATCAACAATGGTCGATACTTCAAAAACACATTGGTAAAACAGAATCTACAATATTAGTACGATATTCAAATGGTGAAACAGGAGAGCAATAATGGTATTTAATTATACTGATAATCAGTTGAATAATTTAACCCAAGATTTTGCTATTTATATGGTAAATGAAGAGTTTTCAAGTAGAAAAAGGGGAAAAGCTTAAATGAATAATTCCAGCAATAAAAAAAGCCATAAAAGGATACTAATCGTTTTGTTACTCGTAGCCATCACAGCAGGAGCTATTTTTATGTTTAGGTTGTTAGGGAAGTCTCAAGAAGAGCGTCGAAATAGAGAATATGAAGTTAGTTTGGTGAATGCCTTAAAGAATTCCTATGAAGGGATTGAAGAGATTAAAATTTCTAATCCAGAATACACAAGCCCTCCTGGTTCGTGGTCTTGTGATGTCGAAATTAAATTTAAAGATGAAAGAACTCTTTCATATGAAATTAATCATCATTTAAACTATAAAACCAATTATGGTGGACGTCAAGAAACAAACGAAGATTGGCAGTATTTAGAAACTCATAAAGGGCAAACTTTAAAGTCAGTGAAAATTACTTATTCTGATAGTGAGCAAGGAGAACTATGATGAATTTCCATTATACTGATGAACAATTGAATAATTTAAACCAAGATTATGCTGTTTATAGTGTGAACGAAGAGTTTTCAAGTAGAAAAAAGACAAAACAGGTTGTAGAAAAGTCTAATATTGATCCTAAAAACGAAACCAATACAATAACCACTTCCGATGGTCAAGAATTCCGTGTTATTGCGACTAAGTCTCACAAAGAAACAGGTTTTGATGGACTGGCAGTTGCACCAATAGTCAACGGTGAACCAGATTATAAAAATGTAGCTGTGATTGCTGCGGGAACGGACCCTGGGAGTCCTACTAAGATTGATGTCGGAACAGCAGTTGCAGAAAGAGAGTCAGGTTTATCCCCTCAATATTATGTAGCAGACCGATTTGTAAAAGAAATTATGGATGATCCCCGATATGAAGTCAGTCAACTATCAGGTTATTCACAAGGATCTTACATGCTGAAGGTGGGAGCTAAATACCACATCCCTACAACCACTTTTAATGCTTGGTTTAAATATGGTGGACTTACACTGGAAGAAAAAGCATTTATTGAAAGCAACCCTTCTATGTTTATAGATTACCGTAGAAAACATGATAATGTAGTACGTTGGAATGACGTTAATCACCCAGAAAGGTACACCAGTCCGATTGATATTACAAATTCTATGCCTAGCACGATTCATTGGATTGATGGTTCGAGCCATAAAATTGAGGACTGGGAGTTTGATTCTGCAACTGGTCAACTTGTAGATGGCAAAGGAGGGAAACCCTTAATCAGTGGTGTTTATCGAGCCTATGCCAACAGTCTCCGAGGAATGGCTCATTACAAGGACTTGAAGTCAAAATGGTCATCAGGGTGGCATTAGTAGCTCTGAGGAAATATACTTAGATGCAGCTCAAGGTTCTATCCTATCATCATCTATGGCTACAGCAGCAAGAACTGGAGCTGATGAAGTGAGCGCCTTAGCCAAAAAAGCAAATCAGGAATTACAAGAAATTTGGTCAAAAATCGACTTTACGAGCTACACAGCATTAGCTCCCTATGAGGTTGATGCCATTTTTGCTAGTCAAGGTATCACTTAAGCACAGTTTATAGATTCGTTTCAGACAGAGACAAATCAAACAACCACTAAGATGAATGCTTCCGCTCAAGCGTTTGAAAATATGGATAAACAATTACAGGAAGTCATCGAAAAAACAGTAGCAACTGACAAGCAATTAGGCAAGGAGTTTCGACAATGGAAAGAAAAGATGTAAAATGGGAGGAAATAAAAGAGAAAGAAAGGGAACTATTTGCTCTAGAAGACCAATATTATCAAGAAAAGAAGAAACTCGATAACAAAGCCCTTGATCTAGACGAACGAAATGCAAACTTAGAAAAACTAATTTCCGAAGAAGTTGATAAAATGTATCAAATCTTGAGAAAATTTTCGTCAACGGCTGATGATGTTAGAGACTATTTTATAGAAATAGAAAATTTGAGACACTTTTCGAATCAAGTATACAGAGATTATAGGGTTAAACTCGAAGATGAGAGAAAAATACGATAACGAGTTTCGCAAAAAAAGAAATGATTTAGATGAAGAATTTCACAAACTAAGGAGAGATTATGCAAGCACCAATGAATGAATACTACACAGATGAAGAATACCAGTATGCACTGAAACAAATGTATCGAATGATGGAAAGAAACCGAATCATTACGGAAGCAAAGTTAGCGATAACAGCAAAAAACAAATTAAAAGTTAACTTTAATAAGGCAGCTAAGAAAATTGCTACAGAAACCAAATCAACCATTACAAGCATAAACAACCAGATGGACACTGCAATTCAAGGTAAAGTTCGCAAGAGTCTTGAAGAAAAGATTTCGAATATGTTGCTCAAGTATGATGAAATTTAACAAAGGGTTCAAGATAACTGGGAGATGTTAGGCTTCAGTTTTAAGTTTCTTATTACATCTTTCCGAAAAACTATGATTTTCTTGAAAAATATATGAGTCTATGCTATACTACTAGTAGACTTATTTATGGAGAAAATACATGAAACGTGAGATTTTACTGGAACGAATCGACAAACTAAAACAAATCATGCCCTGGTATGTTCTGGAATACTATCAATCTAAGCTGGCTGTGCCCTACAGTTTTACAACCTTGTACGAATACCTCAAGGAATACGATCGATTTTTCAGCTGGGTTTTAGAGTCTGGTATATCAAACGCCGATAAAATGTCTAATATTCCTTTATCTGTCTTGGAAAATATGTCTAAGAAAGACATGGAAGCTTTTATCCTTTATCTACGTGAACGTCCTTTACTGAATGCTAATACAACAAAGCAAGGTGTCTCTCAGACGACCATCAATCGGACCTTATCAGCACTTTCCAGTCTTTACAAGTATCTGACCGAGGAGGTTGAAAACGACCAGGGGGAGCCTTATTTCTATCGTAATGTAATGAAGAAAGTTTCAACCAAGAAAAAGAAAGAAACCCTTGCTGCCAGAGCTGAAAATATTAAGCAAAAACTTTTTCTAGGTGATGAAACAGAAGGTTTTCTGACTTATATCGACCGAGAGTACCCAAAACAGCTCTCAAATCGTGCCTTATCCTCCTTTAATAAAAATAAGGAGCGTGATTTGGCTATTATCGCTCTTCTCCTAGCATCTGGTGTACGCTTATCTGAAGCTGTTAATCTCGATCTAAGGGACCTCAATCTCAAAATGATGGTTATCGATGTCACTCGAAAAGGGGGGAAACGTGACTCAGTTAATGTCGCTGCCTTTGCTAAGCCTTATCTAGAAAATTATCTCGCCATTCGAAATCAACGCTATAAGACGGAAAAGACAGATACAGCGCTCTTTCTGACCTTATATCGTGGTGTTTCCAATCGTATCGATGCTTCCAGTGTTGAAAAAATGGTTGCTAAGTACTCTGAGGATTTCAAAGTTCGCGTAACCCCCCATAAACTCCGCCATACCCTAGCAACTAGGCTCTATGATGCAACTAAATCTCAAGTTTTAGTCAGTCACCAGCTAGGACACGCCAGCACACAAGTCACTGACCTCTATACCCATATCGTCAATGATGAACAAAAGAATGCCTTAGATAGTTTGTAAATATTACACGTTACATATTATAAATTATGTAAATTGTAGTTCAAAAAAGAAGCTGGTCATACAACCAACTTCTTTTCTTTTTATCCCACTACCGCTTCAGCAATTTCTTCACGACTAATACCAGCAAAGTAGCGTGTGATGTCAATGGTTTCTAGTGCCTTAAGAACATCTTCACGTTCATATTTTACGCCACGGAGGACATCTTCTACAGCTGCAACGTCTTCGATACCAAAGAAGTCTCCATAAATCTTGATATCTTGGATTTTTGATTCAATGACGTTGGCAAAAACTTCAACCTTACCACTGGTGAATTTTGTACCACGACGGACGTTAAATTCAGGTGATTTACCGTAGTTCCAGTCCCAAGTACCGAACTTGGTATCCTTGATACGATTGATTTCCGCTAATTCTTGCTCAGAAAAAACGTATTCAGTCATCTCTGGGTACTCTTTTTTCATGTATTCCAATAGCAAATCACGGAATTCTTCAACTGTGATTTTTTCTGGTAATTCATTGACAATATTGGTTACACGGGCACGAACGGATTTCACACCTTTTGATTCAAATTTATCTTTTGAAACCTTGAGGGCATTAGCAAGGACTGACAAATCAACGTCAAAGAGCAGGCAACCGTGGTGCATGATACGCCCATTGATATAGGCCTGGGCATTGCCACAGAATTTTTTGCCATCAATCTCAAGGTCATTACGGCCTGTGAACTCAGCTTTAACACCGAGTTGAGCCAAGGTATTGATAACTGGAGTTGAGAAGCTCTTGAAGTCAAAGGCCTTATTTTCATCTTCTTTTGAAATGATGGTGTAGTTGAGGTTGTTTAAATCGTGATAAACAGCTCCACCACCACTGATACGGCGGACTACCTCAATGCCATTTTCTCGAACATAATCACGGTTAATTTCTTCGATAGTGTTCTGGTGACGACCAACAATGATAGAAGGTTTGTTAATCCAAAGAAGGAAGATTTGATCCTCATCTAGTAAGTGTTTAAAGGCATATTCTTCCAAGGCGATATTAAAAGCAGTGTCGTTTGAATGATTGATAATGTATTTCATAGTATTTCCAAAAATTTAGTTTTTAAATTCTGTTCATAGCAATCAAATTTTCTAAAGTGGTAAAAAGAAATGTAACGTGTTATCGTTACATTTCTCGGAAAAATTGAGACAAGAGGCTCAATTTTTAGGCATGGAACTCTAATAGAGGTCGCTGCCGTCCGTACTACTTTAAGAAAATTTAGTTGAAAATCTTATTTATTTTTTCTTAGGTGAATGGATAGCCATTCCTAGAACATCCGCAAATGCTTCGTACATCACTTCAGAGTAGGTTGGGTGTCCGTGGATGGTCTTCAGCATTTCCTCAACAGTGATTTCCATTTCGATAATGCTTGATGCCTCGTTGATTAATTCTGCGGCTGCAGGACCAATGATGTGCACACCAAGGATTTCTCCGTATTTCTTATCTGCAATGACTTTTACGAAACCTTGAGCCGCATCTGATGCAATAGCACGGCCGTTCGCAGCAAAGTTGAATTTACCGATAGCAACATCGTATTTCTCACGAGCTTGTTCTTCAGTTAGACCTACTGCTGCTACTTCAGGAAGAGTATAGATGGCTGCAGGAGTCAAGTTCAATTTGGCAACAGCATGATTTCCTTTGAGGGCATTTTCAGCGGCAACTTCACCCATGCGGAAAGCTGCGTGCGCCAACATCTTAGTACCATTGATATCACCTGGTGCGTAGATTCCTGGAACAGAAGTTTCCATGTATTCATTGACCTTGATGCGTCCACGGTCCAATTCAAACTCAACATCGCCAATTCCTTCAAGGTCTGGTACACGACCGATTGAAAGAAGAGCTTTGCTTGCGATGATATCATCTTTTCCTTCAACCTTGATACGAAGTTGACCATTTTCCTCGATGATTTCTTGCAATTTTGTACCTGTCAAGATAGTCATACCTTTACGTTCCAAAATCAAGCGAAGATTCTTAGAAACTTCCGCATCCATAGCTGGAACGATACGGTCCATCATTTCGATAACAGTTACTTTTGAACCAAATGTCATGAATGCTTGGCCGAGTTCGATACCGACAACCCCACCACCGATGATTACGAGGCTTTCTGGAACTTCGTTCATTTCAAGAATATCATCGCTGGTCATCACAAGTGGAGATTCCATACCAGGGACGTTAATCTTGCTGACTTTTGAACCACCAGCAAGGATAATTTTCTTGGTTTCAAGCAATTCAGAACCATTTACCAAGACATTCTTATCTTTAGTGATAGTACCAACACCCTTATGAACTGTAACTCCGTAGCTGCGAAGAAGACCCGCAACGCCACCAACCAAAGTATTGACAACCTTAGATTTAGTTTCTAAAAGTTTATCCATATCAACAGTGAAGTTTGGATTTTCGATGACGATACCACGATTTGCTGCATGACCGATGTTTTCGATGATTTCAGCGTTGTGAAGGTAGGTCTTAGTTGGGATACATCCACGGTTCAAGCAGGTTCCACCTAGTTCAGATTTCTCAACAAGGGCAACCTTACCACCGAGTTGGGCAGCTTTAATGGCTGCTACATATCCAGCAGGACCTCCACCAATCACAACGATATCAAAGGCATCATCGCTCTTGCCATCGTCGTTTGAGACACTAGCTGCGGGAGCAGGGCTAGCTTCTGGTGCTGCTACTCCAGCTGTTGGGATGTTTTCCCCTTCTTCCCCAAGGTAACCGATAACTTCCGTTACAGGGACAGTTTCACCATCTCCTTTGAGGATGGCAATCAAGTATCCATCTTCTTCGGCTTCCAATTCCATGCTGACTTTGTCAGTCATGATTTCCAAAAGGATTTCTCCTTCTTTTACAAATTCTCCGACTTTCTTATTCCATTGGACAATTTGTCCTTCGGTCATATCCACGCCGGCTTTTGGCATAATTACTTCTAAGGCCATGTCTTACTTCCTTCTAAATCTCTAAAATAACAATAGCTGACTTAAACCAACATTGAGATCGGATTCTCAATCAAGGCTTTCAAGTCTTTCATAAACTTAGCACCAGCCATACCATCTACAACACGGTGGTCAATAGTTAATCCTAAACTCATGATTGGTCGGATAACGATCTCACCATTAACAACAACTGGTTTCTCGATTGTCGAACTTACACCCAGAATAGCTGAGTTGGGTTGGTTAATAATCGGACCAAAGGACTGAACACCAAACATTCCCAAGTTACTAATTGTGAAGGTTGAGTTTTGTAACTCACTTGGAGCCAATTTTCCATCCAAGGTACGACCAATCACGTCTTTAAAGGCTACTACTAACTCTGACAAGCTCATTTTTTCAGCATTGTAAACAACTGGTGTCATTAGACCGTTATCCATACCAACCGCCATCGCAAGGTTGACATAGTTATGAGTGATAATGGTCTTGCCGTCTTCTGTCAATGAAGCGTTGATGTATGGGTGTTTCATCAATGTTTTCACAACAGCGAGTGAAAGAAGGTCTGTTACAGTAGTCTTCTTACCAGTCGCTTCCATAATCGGATCAAGAACCTTCTTACGAAGGGCCAGCATTTCAGTCATATCAACTTCATAGTTGAGTGTGAAAGTTGGCGCAGTTAGGTAAGATTCAACCATACGTTGCGCGATAACCTTACGCATTGGTGTCATTGGAATACGCTCAATCTCACCATAAGGAGTGATATTGTCTGGAACTTCTTCCACTTTTTCGATTTGAGCAGGAGACTTGATAGTATCGTTTTCGATATTTTCAGGAAGCAAGGCCAAAACGTCCTTCTTCATGATCTTGCCACGATGACCTGTTCCTTGGATTTCCTGCCAAGCAATGTTATGTTCAAGGGCAATTCGTTTTGCAAGTGGCGAAATGCGAACCACGTTTGTGTCTTTATAAGTTTCCACGTCTTCTTTGTGGACACGACCGTTTGCACCTGAGCCAGAAACGTCGTAGAGGTTGATCCCTAGATCATTCGCTAACTTTCTAGCCGCAGGAGTCGCTCTTAGCTTGTCATCAGCCATGACCTCTCCAATTCTATACTAAGATATTAAGGACGAAGAGGGCAATGAAAAAATAGGAGATTGACGATGTGTTCGATGAACACAAGGAAATCTATCTTTTTTTCGCAGACCTCCGTCCGAATTCAATTACATGATACAAAGGGCGTTTAAAAGCGACCGAAAAATAGAAAATCAACGCAGAATTCAATGAAGCCAAGGAGATTTATCTTTTTTCCGAGCTTTTAGCCCGTGTTCAACTCTACAAGTAACTTGGACACGAAACGCGTCTCAAGTTACTACGGTTGCCGCTATTAGGCGGTCAACCTAGTAGACTTACTAAGTTTTTTGTCGAATATGATCGATTCGTCAAAAAACTGTCGCAACTTTATATACAACTTGGATACAAAACATAACTCAAGTTACTAAAGTTAAAAAAATAAAATTTTACATAATTTAATTTATGTGATATCATTCTTTGTTATAAGTCTTACGGATTGCATCTTTGATGCTTTCAACTGTTGGAATCATTGCATTTTCAAGGTTTTGCGCGTAAGGCATTGGCACATCTTCTCCGGCGCAACGGCGGATTGGTGCGTCTAGATAATCAAATGCTTCTGATTCTGAAATAATAGCTGAAATCTCTCCGATATAGCCACTTGTCTTGTGGGCGTCATTGACCAGAACAACTTTACCAGTCTTCTTAACTGAGTTGATGATGATATCCTTATCAAGTGGAACAAGGGTACGTGGGTCCACAATTTCAACTGAAATTCCTTCTTCTGCCAATTCTTCAGCAGCTTGAACCACACGGCGAAGCATTTTACCATAAGTAACAACTGTTACATCTGTACCTTCGCGTTTGATTTCCCCAACTCCAAGTGGGATTGTGTAGTCTGGATCAACTGGCACTTCCCCTTTTTGGTTAAATTCTGACTTGTACTCAAGAATGATAACAGGGTTATTATCACGGATAGAAGACTTGAGAAGTCCTTTCATGTCAGCAGGCGTACCAGGCGCTACAACCTTAAGTCCAGGAATGTGAGTGAACCAAGACTCTAGAGATTGCGAGTGCTGGGCTGCTGAACCAACTCCGTTACCAGCTGCACAACGGACAGTCATTGGAACCTGACCTTTACCACCAAACATATAACGTGTTTTAGCAGCTTGGTTGACGATATTGTCCATGGCAATGACTGAGAAGTCCATGAAGGTCATATCGACGATTGGACGAAGTCCCGTCATGGCTGCTCCAGCTGCTGCTCCAGAGATAGCAGCTTCAGAAATCGGACAGTCACGGATACGTTCTGGGCCAAATTCTTCAAGCATTCCGACAGAAGTTCCGAAGTCTCCTCCGAAGACACCGACGTCTTCTCCCATCAAGAACACATTTTCATCGCGACGCATTTCCTCAGACATAGCAAGGATAATTGTGTCACGGAAGGACATTGTTTTTGTTTCCATTTTATCTCTTTCTCCTTAGTCTGCGTAAATATCTTCAAATGCTGATTCTAGTGGTGGGAATGGACTTTCTTCTGCAAATTTAACAGAAGCTTCTACTGCTTCCTTGACTTGCGCTTGGATTTCTTCCAATTCTTCGGCACTTGCAATGTTATTTTTAACGAGGTAGTTACGAAGGTTTTCGATTGGGTCTTTTTGTTTCCACAATTCCACTTCTTCACGCGTACGATATTTACCAGGGTCAGATGATGAGTGACCAAGCCAACGATAAGTGACACTTTCAATCAAGACTGGTCCATTGCCACCACGAACATGGTCTACAGCTTTCTTAAATCCTTCATAGACATCGATGACGTTGTTTCCATCTTCGATAAACATTCCAGGAATTCCATATGCCGCACTACGTTGATGGATATGCTCCACATTGGTCATTTTCTTGATATCTGCAGAGATCCCATAACCGTTGTTAATGCAGTAGAAAATGACTGGAAGATTCCAGATAGAAGCCATGTTCACTGCTTCGTGGAAGACACCTTCGTTAGTAGCTCCATCCCCAAAGAAGCAAACGACGATTTTTCCAGTGTTTTGCATTTGCTGACTGAGGGCTGCACCAACAGCGATTCCCATACCGCCACCTACGATACCATTGGCACCGAGGTTACCAGCATCCAGGTCGGCGATGTGCATGGAACCACCTTTTCCTTTACAAGTACCGGTGTACTTTCCAAGGATTTCTGCCATCATTCCGTTAAGGTCAATCCCTTTGGCAATAGCCTGTCCATGACCACGGTGGTTGGAAGTAATCAGGTCATCTGGGTTGAGAGCCAACATCGCTCCAACGTTAGCAGCCTCTTCTCCGACAGAAAAGTGAGTCATACCGGGAACTTTCCCCTTTTTCACTAACTGAGCAATTTTTAAGTCCATGCGACGGATTTCTTCCATCTTACGGAACATCGCTAGCAAAAGATTTTTATCTAAAGTTGACATAATCTTGCCTTTCTAACTTTGTACTTACCTTACTATTTTACCTTTTTTAGTATACGCTGTCAAAGTATATGGCTAATAAAATTTCACAATATAAAAAAATAAATCCCTGTTAAAACAGGGATTCTCTCTGGTTAGAGTATTTTTTCACAAAGTGATTTTTCAGGATAATTTCTTAAAATTAGCTCAATCTTTTCATTACAGTTTTCAAACGCCATTGATACAAACAGCCAGAAACAATCAAGCTGGCAATTAACCCAATCCAGTAGGCAAATGCCCCTAAGTCAGTTACTTGATCTAGTAGATATCCTATAGGTATCGCTACTCCCCAATATCCGATTAGGCCAAGATAGAAAGGAACGATAGTGTCCTTATAGCCTCTTAGAATCCCCTGGAGTGGGGCCGCAAAGGTATCAGCTAATTGGAAAAAGAGACTGTAGGTTAGAAATACAGCAGTTGTTTCAATGAACTGAGAGTCATTCCCATATAGACTTGCTACACGATCTCTAAAAATGTAGAGAAAAGACAGGGTAAGACCTGCAAAAATAAGGGCTGTTATTCTCCCCAGACGAGCATAGGTTTTTGCATCCTCAAAACGTTTCGCCCCCACCTCGTAAGACACAACAATCGCCATAGCAGAGGAAATACTCATGGGAAAAGCGTACATGAGGCTGGAAAAATTCATAGCTGACTGGTGACTAGCGATGATGAGCGATGAAAACTTAGCCATGATTAGTCCCACCACGGAAAAGATAGCCACTTCCGCAAATACGGTTCCCCCGATTGGTAGACCTAATCGAACGCCTTCCTTGATTTTATCTATATTTAGTGGAATGCGTTTTTCAAGATGTAACGCTTTTAATCTTTTTTGTTTGAACAAAACAAGCAGAGAAATTCCCAATAAAACCCAATAGGCTAGCGAAGTTCCTAGACCTGCTCCTGCACCACCAAGCTCTGGAAAACCAAGAGCTCCATATATCAAGAGATAGTTAAAACCACTATTTAGCGGAAGTAACAAAAGCATGAGGTACATAGATAGCTTGGTCAAACCAAGAGAATCTAACAATGACCGAATGACACTAAAAAGCAACAAGGGAATAATCCCGATAGAAAGGTACCAAAGATAAGAAACTGCAACCGCCGCTACTTGAGTTTCTAGTCCGATATGGTTTAAGACAGGCGGCGCTAAGAATACTACCATGACAAGCAAGACCAAAGACAGTCCGAAAGCCAAGTAGATAAATTGGTAAAAATCAGATGCTACTTCTTCCTTTTTGCCCCTTCCCAGATGATGACCTATGATGGGAACCATAGCCGAAACAATCCCTGTTAAAAAAGTAAAGAAAGGATTCCATAGACTCGTTGCAGTTGATACCCCCGCCAAGTCCATGGTATTGTACTGCCCAGTCATTGTTGTATCGACAAAAGAGGCAGAATAATTAGCAAACTGATAAATCAGGATAGGGAAAAATATCTTAAGAAATAAAACAAACTTATCTTTAAATTGATGGGTTCGATACATATACGCTCTCTATTCTCATAGTCTATAGAGCAGAATCCCATCTAGTTTTTGTAAACGATTTGTCCCTTACAGATGGTATATTTGACCTGCCCTTTTAAAGTTTCACCGATAAATGGTGAGTTTGCTGCTTTTGAAGCAAAATGGGAGTCCACAAGGCGGTCAGCCTTAGCGTCAAAGATAGTGATATCTGCTGGACCATTTTCAGCTAAGTATCCTGCTTCAAAGTTGTACAATCTAGCTGGATTGACAGTCATTTTTTCAAGCAATTCCATCAAGCTTAGCTCACCAGCTTCCACCAAATAAGTCAAACCAAGAGAAAGAGAGGTTTCCAAACCAGTCATACCAGATGGCGCTTTGGTGATATCTTCTACATTTTTCTCATCCGCATGGTGAGGCGCGTGGTCCGTTGCAATAACTGTGATAACACCTGACTTGAGACCTTCGATAACAGCACGACGGTCTGATTCCAAACGAAGCGGCGGATTCATTTTGGCATTGCTTCCTTGAGTTAAAAGAAGAGCTTCCGTTTTAGAGAAATGCTGTGGCGCTACTTCTGCTGTGACTTGCGCTCCCAAACCTTGAGCGAATTCCACTACCTTGACACTTTCTTCCTTAGACAAATGCTGGATGTGAACATGGGCCTTGGTTGCGTAGGCAATCATAACATCACGCGCAATCATAGCGTACTCAGCAACCCCAGTCGCTCCACAGATATGAAAATGTTCCTTAGCGATGTTTTCGTTAAATCCAAGAATCCCATTCAAACCAGGATCTTCCTCATGAAGACTAATAAAAGTATTAAGTTTTTTGGCTTCTTCCATGGCTTCCTTAACCACTTTACTACTTTCAAGGGGAATACCGTCATCAGAAAAACCAACGGCACCTGCTTCTAAGAGTGCCTTAAAGTCAGTCAAGTCTTGGCCATTAAAGTTCTTAGTAATGGTCGCAACTGTCTTGACGTTAATCTTTTTCTTGGCAGCTGACTGGAGAACTTCTTGAAGAGTTTCTACATCCGAAATGGTTGGACTAGTATTAGCCATCATGACAACGGTTGTAAAGCCACCTGCAGCGGCTGCTAGGGCACCAGTATGGATGTCCTCCTTGTGAGTTTGACCAGGTTCACGGAAATGAACATGGATATCGACCAATCCAGGAGCAACTACTAGACCAGTAGCATCAAGCACCTCTGCTCCTTCTTCCTTGATTTCAGGTGCAATTTTGACAATTTTCCCATCTTGGACCAAAACATCACACACTTGATCCAAACCAGACTTGGGATCCATTACACGACCATTTTTGATAAGTAGCATCTGCTTTCTCCTTTATTCATAGAAATCAACTTGGGTATCCAATAATTTATCCCCATCATAAACAAACTTGGCTGAAAAGAAGGGTTTATCTTCTAAAAGCCACTCAACAAAAGTGTGATCACCCTCCCAAGTTGGCTTGCTCAAAACTTCATCATAGGGAACCCATTCCAGCGTCCCCTCATTGCAGTCAATCAAGTCACCCTCAAACTCCGTCACCTTAAAAACATAGGTGTACCAGTCTAAATCTGGTGTGAATTCTGGAAAAGTGATAACACCTTTTAGAACCGGCTTGGCTTTGAGCCCTGTTTCTTCGAGGATTTCACGCGCTGCACATTCCTGTGGAGTCTCACCTCGCTCTAGCTTTCCACCCACACCAATCCATTTTCCTTCATGGACATCGTTGGGCTTCTTATTGCGATGGAGCATGAGCAGTTCTTTTCCGTTATCAATGTAGCAAATCGTCGCTAACTGAGGCATCTTCTCTCCTTATCTAAGCCAATCGATTGGCTCTTGTCCTGTCTCTCTTAAGAATGCATTGGCCTTAGAAAAAGGCTTGGAACCCCAAAATCCTCTGTAAACAGATAAAGGACTGGGATGGGCTGATTCGATGATTAAGTGGTGAGGATTGGTAACCAGGGCCTTCTTCTTGCGTGCATAGGCTCCCCAGAGTACAAAAACTACAGGTCTGTCTAGATTATTGACAACCTCAATCACAGCATCCGTAAAAGGCTCCCATATTTGACCCGCATGACCATTGGCCTGGCCAGCAGGAACCGTCAAACAAGCATTAAGAAGCAAGACTCCTTGCTCAGCCCAAGCTGTCAAATCATGGGATTCCTTAACGCCAACATCATCTCCTAATTCTTTCAAGATATTTTGCAAGGATGGCGGGGCTGGAATAGCATCTGGAACCGAAAAACTCAAGCCCTGCGCCTGACCTGGTCCGTGATAAGGATCCTGACCCAGAATCACCACCTTAACCTCCTCTAGAGGTGTTGTCAATAGAGCCTGAAAAACTTTTTCCTTAGGTGGGTATACAGTTCCCTGAGCATAGACTTGATTCATAAATTGATTGATTTTCCCAAAATAACCCTCAGGTAATTGCTCCTTAATCAAAGCATGCCAAGATGAGTGTTGCATCTTTCTCTCCTTTATCGTATCCATCTAAAAGCACGTCTTAATTCATCCGTACCATTTTTAAAAAAGCATAAACCATGTGCAAGTATGATTTTATCCGGTTTCCAGTTTAACATACGGGAAAAGGAAACCTTTGCTTCCCTTTGTCTTCCTAAAAAAGTCATCCGATAGTCAATAGGAGTTTGACCATCAGGGGCTGTTACACGAGCTAAACGATAGAATTTTCTGCGGATTGAACTAGCTATCTTTTCAGGTTCAAAATTCTCTATAAGATCCGTTACAATGAGTGTTTTAGTCGATTTATGAAAAAACACGACCTCTTCGATGACAGAACTTCCCTTAAAAATAAGCTGATCAATCTCAGCAGACCATAAGTCGGGTGCCTTATCTGTTAAGGCAGCATCAAATTCCACCTTGACATTCTGTCTTTTCGCTTTCTCTTCAACTCCTGGACTAGACCATGCTTGCGCATGAGGATATATTTTTCTCCAATCTGCAATATAGGCGTAGTGAATCTTATTGGGTGAAATCAGGTAAGCGACTTTGCCCAAAGCATCCAGTTCAGTAAACAGTTTCTCGTTTGGCGCAATCGGAGAGTGAATCCAAAGTTTGCCATCATTTAACTTAATCACCGTCATACGTGTCTGAAAAGGAAGGTTGAAGATCTTCATGTCCATTTGAATCAAATCACCATCTGCTATCCAGATATTTTGATCAACTTCCTTTAGTGTATACAATGGTTCATAAAGAGAAAGTTCTGGTCTTGACATCGTTTACTATTCCTTTGTTTTTACTGCCTCTATTATAGCAAAAAGTGGCTATTGAAACCACTTTTTACAGTTCTTATATATACTCTTATTGATCCTATTATTTGACATTAGTATTCTCAGTATCAATCAGCCATTAGAAACTTTTCGATCGTATCAATAGCATAGGAAAGTTGATTATTTACAGACATCATCCGTTCAAAATTAGCATCCATATAGTAGAGTTCAGATAAGCCACCCCTAGGGAGAAAGAGTGAATAGTGGATATTCATCTTCTCTCGAGTACTTAGCTCTATATGATTGCTTATGATATACTTTAACTCTTTTAACGAATTTACTTGGGCAACCACACCTTTTAACTGATACTGCTCGATGAGATTTAGTAAGTTATCAATCTCTTCAATGACTTTAATTTCCATATCAACACCTCTTGGGAAAATCACTACAAAGCATCTAAACAATCCAGCAAGTCTTGGTAAGAATGGACTTCATAAGTTGGCTGGGCTTGTGTGTGATTTTCAAGGCGATGAGGGTTGTACCAGATAGTGTCAATATCAGCATTATTGCCACCTTGAATGTCGGCAGTTAAGGAATCTCCAATCATCAGCGTCTTTTCTTTATCAAATCCTGCAATCTGCTGACCGATTTTTTCATAGAATAGTGCATCAGGCTTTTGTGTTTGCAACTGTTCAGAGATAAAGACTTGGTTGAAATAGGGAGCCAGACCTGATTGAGCCAGACGACCCGTCTGAATGGCAGTAATGCCATTTGTCGCAGCATACAAGTCATAATCACGTTCGATGAGGCTGTCCAAGAGTTCATGAGCACCCGAAAGAGTTTGTCCCTGTTGGGCTAAGTAAAGTTGGTAACGCTGAGCAAGTAACCTACCGTCTTTTTCCTGTCCAAAATGAGCAAATAAACGAGAAAAGCGCGTGTTAACCAGTTCTTGTTTACTGATTTTCTTTTGCTCCAAGTCCTTCCAGAGAGCCTTGTTCATAGGAACGTAGTATTCTTTATAGACTTGAATATCCGCAACTCCTTCTTCCTTTAGAAGTTGCGTCAAAGCCACATCCTCAGCAGCATCAAAATCAAGAAGAGTATGGTCAAGATCGAAGAGTAGAAATTTGTAGGGCATCGAGTTTCCTTTCTGAAAGGGAAAAATAATCTAATATTTTAACAAGTATTGAGTACAATTTTAACTACCAGATAAATCTCTGATTATCGAACCATAACGTTTATAAATTCCAGAATCTAATTCTTTCGGAATATTTAATGGAATTTCTAAAGTAACTTGATTTAATGACATCATTAAAACTTACCTCTTAATTCTATCGATCTAGTTTATTCAAAAATAAAATCAGCAATTCGTTTTGCAGCTTTTTCTGTTGCCAATTCAATGTCAGTTTTAGTCCAAGTATCATTTACATAATTAACTAAGGATTTAGCTATTGGGAACTTACTTCCTATATACCCACAGCCACTTGTGATAGTATTTTTTCTCTTACTCCTAAACCAAGCATTTTTTATACTTCGATTAATATCAGCTTCTAGCAGTATCTTATTACCAATTTTTTCAGCATAATCTCTGAATTCTTCCTGGCTTTCTAATCCTGCATCTGACATAATATTTTCTCGATTTAAACCACTTTGTGGCATAATATGTTCAATATCAATATTCCCGTCTAAATTAAAGTCTATACCTTTTTCCAATGCAAATAAGAATTCATTTACGTAAAGAATCGAATTTGAAACACCACTTTCAGTCAAAGTTTGTTTAACATCTTCATAAATAAAATTGTCATGAATATGGTTTCTTATTTTTGAAATAAGTTCGTCGATTGAAATTGAATCGACTTGACTGTACAACAAATTTATTTCTTCTAAAAAGCCTTTAAAAAGTTTATGGCTATACGAGAGTTCAGATAATTCAATCAAAACTCCAAATCTAAATAAGTATTCCAGATATGTGTTGTCTTGTCTGAAAAATAGATAACTACTAACAAAAGGTCTTAAATTACCGTTTAATTTGTTTATCAATTGACCATTAATAGTATCAGATACTCGTTCAAAATTGTTTATGATTGTATTTAGTTCAGAAGTAAACAGAGTATCTTCATTCAATAGATGCTTATTTTTTGAGAAAAAGGCTCTAATACCAGGATTTCTTCGATCAGCTCCGTTTTGTTCTGAGAGTTTTACGAAAATATAATGAGTAATTAACGCATTTAAGTCTAATCGAGATGAATCGGTACGTTGTACAATCTCTTGCCAATTTTTTTCGAAGTTTTTCCTATCTGATGCATTTGCAGTGGTCTTAGATACGATTACTTCAATTGGGAGCAATGGGACACCAGTCCCATTTAAAGAATTGAAAATATTTATTGCTTGATCGGTATTATAACTTGTAATGGTGATCACTTGGCAGTTATCAATGAAATGATTAGCAAAATTGATGAGTTTAAAAACATTCAAATCATCACACATATTATAAAAATATCTAAAGTTTTTATAATAATTTGTATAACGATTATCTTTTTGACGACGATAAATTTGATAAACTTTCTCTTTAATCGAAGGGAAATCTCTACCTAACAAGATAGTAGTCATCTCACTAGCATATTTTTCCGAGATTGAATGATTTAGATACTTAATCCTATCCTCACTAGGATAATACAAGCCATCAACGAAATCATCTTTTTCGTCATCTGAAACGTTGAAAAGCATTGTAACAATCTGCTCTTTAAGACCATTAAGACGTTTCACTAATCTGCGTGCATCAGTATCTAGAGTCGGTTGAAGTTCAAGCTCCCTATCAATCTTCAATAGGATTGCCTTAAGAAGTAACATAAATGTCGTTGTTCTTTGCTGACCATCAATCAAAGTTACTTCATGCTCTTCTCCAGTTTCTTGAGCGATGAGAACTGCTCCAAAGAAATAATTGTCTTGGGAACTATCATCGAAATTTTCCATATGAAGATTAATATCTTCAATGAGTTGTTCACATTGTGGTACTTGCCAAGCATAGGGTCTCTGATAGCTAGGAATGTAAAATTCTGATTTTTCAAAATAAGTTTTGACTGTTTGTAAGGCCGGTTGAATATCGTTTCTCATTCAGATTCTCCATTAATTTATTCTGATAATATTATATCACGAAAACACTGACAATATAAATCAATACAAGTTTGAACGAAGGTAAAATTTTGTATAGCGATGACATCAAACTAACTTTTTTCCGCTCAATTAGTAACTTCAAGTTCAATACTCTAGAAAATCCTTTGTAAGCAAAAAGTTTCAAAGAATAGAAATTTGTTGGGCATTTAGTTTTCTTCCTGAATATTCATTAAGAACATTATAATATAAATGAAAATTTGAAGTTAACATTGTTTGAATAACTTAAACTCTCCAATACTACACTCCCCTACGCCATCTCCTTGGCTATTCTGCTCTTTTCAAGTTTTCCCTTAGTAATTCGTTTCCATAAAACAAGAGGGTTCAAACTATAGGATAAACGTAGGAGAAAATAATTAACCCATTCTATAAGGGCAAAAAGCTGTATCAATGTAGCTAAGATAGCCACTTGGAAACTCTGTGTATTCCAGACAATAAAAGGAAAGCCTGAAATAAGTAAAACAAGGTCTAGTATTCTGAAATAACCATATATTTTCCGCACATTTCCACTTCCGAACTGGGGATTTGACAGTCTTCTAATCAAAATTGCCCAATAGATTGAACCTTGAAGCAATATAAATGTCAGTAAAGACAAAGGATAAAGAATAGAGATCAAACCATTCCAATCACTAAGCCGATTTTTCAAAAGGAAAAAACAAAACCAAAAGGATAGGACGGCTGTGAACTCCCCCAAACAGAGGGACACCAACTCTTTTCTAACTTTCACTTTTTGTATGATCATTATCTCCCCTATTTATCTATCATCCTATATCAGAAAAAAAGCATTCTAAGGATTTTCTAGTCAACATTTCTCAGAATGAAGGCATTCTAAGAATCGAACAGTCTGATTGCTTTAATATCATTGTAATTCTAAACTTAGAATTACTATAAAATAAATGTTTAAGAGCTATTCTAAGTCTATGACAGCTTTAAATTTTAATTTTTGAAGGATTCTAAAGCTAGAATAAATCAAAAATCACGAGAATGAAGCTATTCGTAGCTTAGAAGAACCTTTTCTAAACCCCAAACTCACTTTAACTGGTGACACTTACAATTTTTATGATGTGCTTTGAGTTTTTTGCTAGCCCAATCATAGTGACTGGAGGTGCTACTGACAAAGTAGGAACCTAGACTTGTCCCTCCCGTCCACTTATAGACACCTTTGTTAAAGAGTTGGTCATTGCTAAAGCCTTCCATCAACTCTAAAACCTCTTTATGCGATTGCGCCAAGAGTCTAGTTGATTCTTCTAATGTCGTTTTCTGGTGCTTTTTCCAAAAAGCGACATTCATTTCCCCATAAGTTTTCCAATTATAAGGCTCAGGGAGAAAAGGTCTTTCATGACCCTTTTGATTGGAATGTATCCAGGTCAAAAGTAACTGATGCCATTCATAGAGATGGATCAGGACATCTCGTAGATTTTTATCTCTTTTCCAGTGAGCTTCTTTTTTCTTTTGGTCTTTTGAAAAATCAAAAGGAGTCTGTAGCTCCTCTTCACTTAACTGAGAAATTAGGAGATTAAGTTTTTCATAGTTTTCTTTAGAGGCTAACATTAGCTCCTCTTTTGTTTTTGGTCTAGGCATAGGCGTTCTCCCTTCATTTTTAAGTAGGATAAGCTATTTTTTTACTTCATTATACCATAATCAAAAAGCAGTTCTTCATTTTACGAAAAACTGCTTTTACTGACTAGTTATTTTATGCTTATAGTCACTACTTTACATATAAATCTCTAAAGCGACCATCCACTTCAGCTATCTGATAGAGCAAGTGGGCTAGTTCTTGGTATTCTTCTTTTAAACATGAAAGATGGGCTTGGCCAAATAGAGTAGCCAATTCTTCTTTTAATCTTGCCCCTTCGGGATCATGATCTTTTAAGAATTTACTGAGATAGAGATTCCGAACAGCAGCAAGTTTAAAGCTGAAATATTGATGCAATTGTTTTTGCTCTGTATTTAAGCCATTTTCAGCAACTGATTTTGCATAGCATTCCAAAACACCATTTTGACCATTCAGATATCGGTTTTTCATAATCCTTGCTGTTTCCTGATAGATTTCAGTCTGATTAGGACTCTTGACCTTCTTAAAATTTCCCCACATGGAATAAGCTCCACGCTTATAGTCAATAGCCTCTGCCTTCCAGGCTTCTAAGATGTCTTTAAAAGCAACCTTCATACAGGCAAAACCAGCTGGATCGTGCAAATGAAGATACTGATCATCAATGTCATACACGGTTACGAAGTGATCCACACCATAAAGGATTGTGTGATTGGGATTGTAGGTCAGATGCCCCATATCAAGAGGTCCCAGTACGACAGGTCCATTGGACAGAAGTGTTTCCAACTTTCTTTTAACCTCTTCCAAATCTACTTCCAATCCATCCTTTAGATAGAAGTCCTCATAGTCAAACCCAAGTATTTTTAAGGAATGAGAGATGGAAAGGTCTGGCATTCCATTATCAAAGAATACTAAAGGGTGCTCCTCACCTTCCTTCACGATACTAGCGCCATTTCCCATCGCCATGATTGCCTCTAAAAAATCTGCTTTAAAGTCATAACCATAGGCATCCAGTGCCATTGCCAATGAATAGCTATAGCAAAGTGACACATCTCCAAAATACATCTGCATATTCCTGCCTCCTTATCTTCTATGGGACTATTATACCGAGAAAACTATTCTCATGCCCCATAAAATCCAAACAAAAAATATGGGTATTTGTGATCTATGGTCATGAACTTCAACAAGAAAACTGGCTGTTTCTCTAAACAACCAGTTTTCAATTTTTAAGCTAATTCTTGACTGTTTTTCTTATGAAAGAAAAGCGAGGCGATAGCCAAAATACCAAAGGCTAGGCCGACATACCAGTAGGGTTGATCTAAAGTCGTTGAACGACCTGATAGATTGACAATTCCTCGAAAGAGCATTCCGGCTGTTAGGACTGCAACTGCCGAGTTCCACAAGTTTAGGCTGATTCGTCCTAAGTTTGGCATGATTTTCAACAAAAATGCAAGAATTGCGCCTCCTAGTAGAGGAACTGCAAAGAGATAGTGCATATGAAGCGAGGTCTCCCCAAAACTAAAGGACTCGTAGATACGGCTAAATGCAAAGAAGAAAATAGTGAGAAGACTATAGCCAACGAGTGTTTTTTTGAGGCGTTTGTTTTTGATTTTAGTAACCGATGTAGACAATATCACTCACCGCCCTTTCTGATATCTTGCTTCCACCTGTAGTCGGTTTATTGATCACCTGACCGTTAAAGTAGAGAGTTGAGGATCCACCACCATCAAGGTTATAGGCTGTCTTCACTCCGTAAGATTTCATCACTTCTGCCATCTGGTAAAGTGATAAGCCTTTGCTTTCAGAGGTACGACCATCCGAAACGATGATAATGTAGTGATTTTCATCTATAATCCCGATAGCTGTACGAGGATTTGATGACATGGCCTGACCGACTTCTGTATTGGTATCAACAGATATTTCTCCATTCTCAACTAGAGATGGACCAAATGCCAGTAGATTAACGACACCGTCCTGAACCAACTGATCGGCTGAAACTTGGTTCTCGTAGATGATTTTAAAGGAGCCGTCCTTGTAAATGGCAAGGTCGCCATTACTAGCGTCTTCACGGACACTGTCCCGATAGACAACCCCATTACGGATAACATAACCAGAGCTATTGGCTCCATAGTAGTCTCCGTTGACTGCTAAAATAGCATTGTTTTCAGCAGCTGTCACAGAGGTTTTCGCTGTGACATTGGTGCCATAGGAGTTTTGAGCTAGAGCTGTTTTGAGATAATCCGATGAATTGAGGGTTATATCTGCCACATAGACCTGCGTTTCTTCCACAGTCTTTTCAGTTAGGGTGACACTGATATTTCCATCTGAATAGCTGGTATCTGTCACTTGGGCATTTTTTGCTGCCTGACTTGCTGCTGTGGTGTTAGAGGTTGAGCCGGTATTAGATACAGTGGAAATCGTTTCAGCGAGTACAAAGGTCTTCAACATCGAATAGGTAAATGAGCTTGTCAGGAACAAGCCCAAAACCGAGGCGTATAGATAGGGTTTCTTTAAAACTTTCATAATGGGCTACAGGTCCTTTCTTTGAAAATAAAGCGAGTTTGAACTGTCCAAGAGAGGAAAAAGAGCATGATTCCAACAAAAATCTTCGCGATTAGCAAGTTGACTCCAAGACCCGAATTAAAGAGTCGAATCAGGATGGTGTCTAAGATAAAGAGACCAACTGCTAGTCCAAAATAGCCTGATCCTGTTTTAAAACTGCTCGCCTTGTTCTTGAAGACCAATTTTTTATTGGTAGAAAAGTTAAATACAGAGCTAGTCACACGTGCCAAACCATTTGAGAGGAGGACACGCAAACCTGTCGGAATAAAACTCAAGCATAGAATAGAGAGAGCGTAAACCACATAATCTACGATAAAACTACTAAAAGACGAGAGGGAAAACTTTAAAATATTTTTATAAATCATCAAGCCATCCCGAATAGGTCGGAAGTGAGAAGCCTCATTGTCGTTGATATAGACTGTTTCAATCGGAACTTCTAAGATTGGGTAGGCTTGACTTGCTTCGAGGAGCATGTTCATCTCGTATTCATACCGTTGTCCTTCTATCTTAAGCAGAAAAGGAATCATATCCGTTGAAAAGGCACGTAATCCTGTCTGTGTGTCGGATACAGCAACACCCGTTTGCAGTTTAAACAAGATGCGAGTCAAGCTGTTTCCAAAATGACTACGCAAGGGAACCCTGCCAGTAAAAGCACGGACACCAAGGACAAGTGTATTAGGATTTTCATTTGATTTTGTCATATTACGGAAAATGTCCCAGATCCTATGCTGGCCGTCTGCATCTGCTGTAACCACAGTCCCTGACTTATTGAGAGACTGAATGTACTCAAAGGCTGTTTTCAGAGCTTGACCTTTTCCTTGATTGACCTCGTGGTGAAGCACCGTCGCAAAGTTCTCAACTCGAGCAAAAATGTCCTGGCATTCTGACGAACTTCCATCATCAATGACAATGATGTAAAAATCGCTCCTGTTGTGAATCTTTTCAATCAATTGAATAAGATTGTAGTCAGGTTCGTAAGCTGGAATAACTAGATAGTTCATATTTACACCTCTTTCTTTGATGATTGGAAAAGTATACAGGTAAATGCTTAAACATTCCTTATACTTAAATTTAAGTAAAATTAGACATATTATTTTTCTTGGAAATAACCAATCCCAAACAAAGAAAAACTCTGTAAAAGATATCTTCTACAGAGTTAGGTTTGCATCTTTATAAAATGTCAGAAAATGATCTAGTTCTTAATCACTGGTATCCAGAGTTCCATTTGATAGTCCTGTGACGACATGTCTCCTTCAGTATAGACTTCAAAGTCTGGCGCTCCTGAGTGGCGATAGTCAGTTTCTGGGAAAAAGACCTCCAAGACATATTTCCAAGCATGTTGGATGCTTGCTGGTATAGGGCCTTTGACTGGTACGATTGCATATTCAGCTTCGGAGATTTCTTTGATTGACAGACCCAATTCTTCTGCTTTAGTTTTATCCGTCACATCATAAGCAGCCATATAGTTGATGATTTCGCCTTCTTTGACATCCGAGCAGACGCCAAAGGATTGGCCACTACCTAAACTTTCTAGGCTTTCAAAGCTGTGATGAGCATAGAGATACTCCCAAGCAGACGGGCATTTGCTATTGTCAATAGCTTCCAATAGGACGCCTGCCACGGTAAATGCAGGCTTCTTTTGAATCTTGATATCCATGTTCTTTCCTCCTGTGATTTTTAAGGATAATTGAAGCTTAGGAAAGACCCGATAAGGTTTTCCATTTCGAACTTCTGAGGGAGTTGCACCATGGAATTTCTTAAAGGCCGCACTAAAAGCATCCGCAGAGTCATAGCCGTATTTCATCGCTATGTCAATGACTTTCTCAGAGCCTTCCCGCAAGTCCGTCACAGCTTCTGACAGCCTGCGATTGCGCAAGTATTCTGCTAAAGTCATATCTGCTAGGATGGAAAAAAGCCTGCTAAAGAGAGCATAAGAATAGCCTGATAGCTGCTGGAATTTCTGCAAATCCACTTCTGCGTCCAACTTACTTTCCAGATATTCCATGGTTCGATTGAATTGATGCATCATATTCTTTTTCACCTCATAAAAGATACTAAGGCCGTTAAAATCAAAGTGAAAATTGGAAAATTGACGGAGGGGCTCCTGCTCCGAGAAAATTTCATCTTTTTCACACAGCTTTTAGGCCGTGTTCAATTCTAACTATAGTCTAACAGATATAAGATACTTCCGCCCCAGAATTTTTGTACAAGATTTAAAGGTGTAAAATCTATAACTTATCTTTTAATTTCTCAACAAAGAGATAGGCTGCAGGGCAGGTCAAGGTATTCTTAATCGTCAAATGATTAATTTGATGGATCTTTTTCCGGTCTGTATGGGGGAACTCACGACAGGCCTTGGGACGAACGTCGTAGATTGAGCAGAGATTGTCTCCTCCTAGAAAGGGGCAGGGCATGGATTTGAAAACCTTATCTCCATCTTCATCCACCTGCAGAAATTCCGATTCAAAAGCCGGTAATTTCATCTTAAAGTACTTAGCAATACGTGTGATGTCTGCCTCTTTAAAGTCTGGTCCCAAAGTCTTGCAACAGTTAGCACAGGCAGTACAATCTATCTCAGCAAAAACTTCTTGGTGGATCTGCTGAGCTATCTTATCTAGATTCTTTGGTGGCTTTTTCTTTAGATTAGCTAACACTTTACGATGCTCCTTCTGCTTTTGCAGTGCTAATTGATGGTAATACTCAATATCAATCTCTTTAGACATAATTTCTTCCTAATACAAGTTTTTAGTCTATTATACCATAAACACTGCCCCCTTTTTGCCCCCTGAACAGAAAAAAAGCCCTTCGGGAAAAATCCGAGGGCCTAAAAACGTTGTTAAATCAACGATAATTTTTTTAAGTTATCTACCTATAATAAATTACCAAAAAAATGCACAATTTTAAAGAGCTTATTTTGTCTAATCTAGTAAAAGTGAGAAGGTACAAACAAGTAGGGTATTTTTAAGAGGTAACAAAAAAGGTAATAAAATTGACGGGGGCAGCAGGCAAGGGAAATAGCACTTTTCATAGTGTTATTTTTTTAATTCAGAAATGGAGTAGCTACTTAATCGATAGAAACAAAAAGCACCTAGTTTCCTAGATGCTAGCACAATAGCCCGGATTCGAACCGGAATCTCCTCAATTAAGGCGCAATTCCTATATACTACTCATTGTACTTTGGTTCATTATATCATATAATCAACTAGATATCTACCAACTCATGATACACTCCCATATTAGGTAATGGAATAATGCTAAAATACAAATCTGAATAAGTTTCAAACCATTTATTCAGATTGCTATAGGCTGGCGACTGACTAACAAATAATATACGTTGACAAGCTCCAGTCAAAAAAGCACTAAGGGGAAGAGCCCCAAAGTGCTTTTTTTATAGACTTTACAGTCTCTAATCGCATAAAGAGATTATTTTTTCAAGTTGTAGAATGATTTCAATCCACGGTATTCAGCTACTTCACCAAGTTGGTCTTCGATACGAAGCAATTGGTTGTATTTAGCGATACGGTCTGTACGTGAAAGTGAACCAGTCTTGATTTGTCCTGCGTTAGTTGCAACTGCGATGTCAGCGATTGTTGAATCTTCAGTTTCACCTGAACGGTGTGATACAACGGCAGTGTAACCAGCTTCTTTAGCCATTTCGATAGCTTCAAAAGTTTCAGTAAGAGTACCGATTTGGTTAACTTTGATAAGGATTGAGTTAGCAGCACCTTCTGCAATACCTTTTTCAAGATAAGAAGTGTTTGTTACGAAGAAGTCGTCACCAACCAATTGAACTTTACCACCAAGACGTTCAGTAAGAGCTTTCCAACCGTCCCAGTCGTTTTCGTCCATACCATCTTCGATAGTGATGATTGGGTATTTGTTTACCAATTCTTCAAGGTAGTCGATTTGTTCTGCAGCAGTACGTACAGCAGCTCCTTCACCTTCGAATTTAGTGTAGTCGTAAACTTTACGTTCTTTATCGTAGAATTCTGATGAAGCACAGTCAAATCCGATAAATACGTCTTTACCAGGAACATATCCAGCAGCTTCGATCGCAGCAAGGATAGTTTCAACACCGTCTTCAGTTCCTTCGAAACGAGGAGCGAATCCACCTTCGTCACCTACGGCAGTTTCCAAACCACGTGATTTAAGGATTTTCTTAAGTGCGTGGAAGATTTCAGCACCCCAACGAAGAGCTTCTTTGAATGATGGTGCACCAGCAGGTACGATCATGAATTCTTGGAAAGCGATTGGAGCGTCAGAGTGAGAACCACCGTTGATGATGTTCATCATTGGAGTTGGAAGAACTTTAGTGTTGAATCCACCAAGGTAGCTGTAAAGTGGGATTTCAAGGTAGTCAGCAGCAGCACGAGCTACAGCGATAGACACACCAAGAATTGCGTTTGCACCCAATTTACCTTTATTAGGAGTACCGTCAAGTGCGATCATAGCACGGTCAATAGCTTGTTGGTCACGTACATCGTAGCCGATGATTGCTTCAGCAATGATGTTGTTTACGTTGTCAACAGCTTTTTGTGTACCAAGACCACCGTAACGAGATTTGTCACCATCGCGAAGTTCAACTGCTTCGTGTTCACCAGTAGAAGCTCCTGATGGAACCATACCACGTCCGAAAGCACCTGATTCAGTATAAACTTCTACTTCAAGTGTTGGGTTACCGCGTGAGTCTAGGACTTCGCGAGCGTAAACATCAGTAATAATTGACATTTTTTACTCTCCTTTGAGTTAAATTTTTTACACCTCTATGATACCTTAAAAATAAGCGTTTTTCAAGAAAAAACGTTATCTTTGTGCAAATTTTCCTTAACTTTATAAAGTAATCGCTTTCTTTTGTCTGTTTTCTTGCGATTTTTGTGATATACTGTTTTTATGACAGATTTATCAAAACAACTACTAGAAAAAGCTCATGGTGGGCCGAAATTAAACCCTGACGAACAACGCCGCTATCTCGGCACTTTTGAGGAAAGAGTTCTTGGCTACGCTGATATTAATACTGCCAATAGTCCTGAATTAGAACATGGATTTTTCTCTATTTTAGAGGGTTTTCAAGAAAAGGTAGAGGCACTTTTTGTGAAGATTTCACCAAATATCGAGTTTGACAAACAGGTCTTTTACTTAAAACAAGCAAAGGAAAGCAACTGTCAGGCGACTATTGTTTCAGACGATCATATCACCTCTCCTTATGGCCTTGTCATTCACACAAATGAACCTGTTCAAGTAGACGAAAAGGACCTCAGACTTGCTTTCTCAAACCTCTGGGAAGAGAAAAAGGCAGAGCCACCTAAAAAATCCATCTGGAAAAAATGGTTTGGTTAATGATTTCTCATATTTAATAAACGACCAATATTAGTAGCTGTGTGCTCCAAATAGAGACTTGCATTTTTCAGACTGTCTTCCAAAGGTTCACTTTTCTCTAAAATGGAAAAGGCTGCTTGTATATTTTCGAATGGTAGGGAAGGTAAATCCTCGGAAAGACTACCACAAATAGCGATAACTGGAACTCCTTCAGGAGTTCTTTTTGCTACACCGATAGGAGCTTTTCCAACAAAGCTTTGACTGTCCAGTCTACCTTCTCCAACTATAACTAAGTCAGCACCTGCAATCTTCCTGTCAAAGCCAATTAAATCCAAGCAAGTATCAATCCCAGATACGATACAGGCCTCAGCAAAGGCACAGAGCCCAGCCGCAATCCCACCGCCGGCTCCTGCTCCATTGAGAGACAGGGTTGATGGTGAAAATTTTTCATAGAACTCCTGTATAGCCAGATCTACTGTCTCAAACAAAGCAGGATCCAAGCCCTTTTGTTTTCCAAATGTATAGGTCGCCCCTTGATGACCACATAAAGGGCTCACGACATCTGCTAAAATGCGGATTTTCACATCTTCAGGAATCCTATACAACTCGCTGTCTGAAACTGACTCAAACTCAAGCAAAGTCTGACCGCAAGCTGGCAATTCTTTTCCATTCTTATCATAAAAACGATAACCTAAACCCGCAGCAATGCCTATCCCACCGTCATTACTAGCCGTACCACCAACTCCGATATAGATTTCTTTCATCCCTTGATCAATGAGATGGCGAATCAACTCTCCGATACCTTTGGTTTGGATGTGAAGGGGATTTCGTTTCTCCCGCGGAATCTTTCCAAGACCAACCAAGTCAGCAACTTCAAAGAGCGCTATTTGACCTTTTTGAAAGTAGCGCATTGATTCTTTTTGGCCAAAAGGTCCAGTGAACTCTTGCCATTTTTCTTCTAGGTCAAGAGAATGTCGAATAGCGTCCACAGTTCCTTCGCCTCCATCACCAACTGGGCATAGAGAACAAACTACACCAGGAATTGCTTTCTCGAAACCTCTTTTTATAGCTTGAGCGACCTCTTCTGCAGCCAAACATTCTTTAAAAGAATCAGGTGCGATTACAATTTTCATAGTTCCCTCTCATTCTAAGAAATCAATCAAAGGTAGAACTTCCAAAAAATCCCTCGTATCTACATGACAAGCTATCTCTGTTTTTACGACCTCTTTGGCACAAAATGCAATACCACGTCCTGCTGACTTTAACATCAAGAGGTCATTGGCACCATCACCGATGGCAATCGTTCTTTCTTTGGGAAGTTTCAGTTCTTTTTTCCATTTCTCAAGAGTATCTTGTTTTACTTGACCTGTCACAATTTCACCAACTGATTTTCCTGTTAAAAAACCGTCTTTGACTTCCAACTGGTTGGCAGAGAAATAGGAGATACCAAGGGATTTTGCTAATCTCTCAACTATTGGTGCAAATCCACCAGACACTAGACCGACTAGAATACCCTTCTTTTGAAGTATGGAGATAAATTCTTGAGCATTCTTGGACAGATGAATGGATTTGAAGACAGTATCAAAGACCGAAACCGGAAGGCCTTTTAACAAAGCTACCCTCGCTCGTAAACTTGTTTCAAAGTCCAGTTCACCTCGCATTGCCTGGCTTGTAATCTGCGATATTTCTTCTTGGCAACCTGCTTCTTTTCCTAAAAGATCAATCACTTCTTCTGCTATCAGGGTGCCGTCAACGTCCATGACACACAAGCCTTTTACTTGAGACATAAACTTTCCTTTCTAAACAGCCCAAAAATCGTATGAAAGAATCATACGATTTTATCTATTAGTTGACTAAACTATGGTACAAGTCCAGGTAAGATTTGCAGGCTGTATCCCATGAGAAATCACATTCCATAGCTTGTTTTTGTAGATTTCTCCAAACGTCTGGCTGGTTCTTATAAACATCCAAGGCTGTTTGGAAACTCCAGTTAAGCCAATAAGGTGTTAAATTATCAAAGCTAAATCCAGTACCAGTTCCTTCGATTGGATTGAAGGATTGAACTGTATCTCTTAGTCCACCAACCTCATGAACCAATGGTAGAGTTCCATAGCGCATCGCCATCATTTGAGACAAACCACATGGTTCAAAACGACTCGGCATGAGGAAGAGATCACAAGCTGCGTAGATTTCTTGAGCAAGTTTGACGTCAAAAGTGATATTTGCTGATAGCTTGTCTGGATAGACTTGTGCAAACCAAGAGAAAGAATGTTCAAAAGCTGGGTCACCTGTTCCTAAAAGGACTATTTGAACGTCCTCCTGTAAGAAACGATGCAAGCTTTCTACAACAACATCAAAACCTTTTTGGCGCGTCAAACGAGAGACAATCCCAACTAGAGGAACATCTGCTCGTACAGGTAACCCAACTCTCTCTTGCAATTTTGCTTTGTTTTGAGCTTTTCCAGACAAATCTTCCTTATCAAAATGATAGTCTAAAAGTGGGTCTGTTTGAGGATTATAAAGATCTGCGTCAATACCATTGACAATACCTGAAACCTTACCTGACTCCATGCGAAGAATCTGGTCCAAACCGCAACCAAACTGACTGGTCATAATCTCATGCGCATAGCTAGGAGATACGGTTGAGACACGATCTGCGTAGAGAATCCCTGCTTTCATCCAGTTGAGACAATCATTCCAGCGAAGGGTACCATCAGCATAGCGTTCAAACCCAACACCGAACAAATCCCACAACATTCCTTCAGAAAATTGACCTTGAAATTCCAAATTATGAATAGTTAAAACCGTTCTGATTCCTTGATATGCTTGAATCCAATGGTACTTTTCTTTTAACAAGAAGGGAATCATGGCTGTATGGTAATCATGAACATGGAGAAGGTCAGGGATAAAGCCGATGCGTTCCATGGCTTCAAGAGCAGCCAGTTGGAAAAAGGCAAAGCGTTCACCATCGTCAAAATCACCGTACACATGACCACGGAAGAAATAATACTGATTATCAATGAAGTAGAAAGTAACCCCATTCAAGACCATTTTCTTAATACCACAGTACTGTCTACGCCATCCTACACTAACTTCAAAGTGGAGAACATCCTCTATCTGGTCTCCAAACTTAGCTTCTACCATATCATAGTAAGGCAAGAAAACTGCAACTTCGTGCCCCGCTTTTACAAGTGATTTGGGAAGTGCGCCAATGACATCGCCCAAACCACCTGTTTTTGAAAAGGGGGCTCCTTCTGCCGCTACAAATAAAATTTTCATGAATAAATGTCCTCTGTTACTGTTTCACCCTTCTTCACTACAACTGGATGTTCTGCTGTTCCTCGAATGACAACACCGTCCGCAACTTCAACACCTTTGTCTAGGATGGCATATTCAACTTGAGCACCTTGACCAATCACAACTCGAGGGAATAAAATGCTGTCTTTCACCACACTATCTTTATGAACATAAATGTTACGAGATAGGACTGACTGAACTACTTCACCCTCAATGATACTACCAGAAGCAAACTGAGAACTTCTTACTTTTGAAGTATTCGCATAGTAGGTTGGTTCTTCATTCTTAACTTTTGTATAAATCTTTTGATTTGGTGAGAAAAGAGAGTAGAATTTTTTAGATTCAAGCATATCGATGTTTGCTTGATAATAGGACTGAACAGAATGAATGTTCGCTAAGTAGCCTGTGTATTCGTAAGCAAAAGCTCCTTCTTTTGCAGCTAAATCACGAAGAACATAGCGTAACTTTTCAGGATATTCTTTCTGAGCCTCTTCTTCAAGTCGTTCAATCAACCAAGGAGTATCCACAACAAAGATATCTGTAGACATGTTGAAGAGTTCATCCGTAGATTTGTTATCAAAGAGTTTGTGCGAACGAACATGGTCTGTTTCATCAATTTCCAAGATAGCATTCACATCTGAAATGTCTTTCTTCGGAAGTTTCTTATATACAACTGTGATCGGACCTTTCGTTGTATTGTGTAGGTGGAAGACTTGATTCAAGTCAATATTCACCAGCACATCGCAGTTAATCGAAACGGTTTGGTTTGAACCCGAACGTTTCAAGTAGGTAAGAAGCTGTTGGTAATACTCTTTTCCAACCGTACTGCTTTCAACACGAGTATTGTAAATTCCTAGATAGTAGTGACTTAGAAGGGTGGACAAGCCCCACTCACGACCTGAACGGATATGGTCGAATACTGAGCTGATATTATCTTGTTGGAAAATACCAAAGATACTACGAACACCTGCATTTGCAAGACTGGAAAGGGGGAAGTCAATCAAACGGTATTTCCCACCGAAAGGTAAGCTAGCTACCGGACGGTGTTCTGTTAACGTTGACATATCATGAAAACCAACTGTGTTTCCTAAAATGGCTGAATATTTATCAATCTTCATCTGTTGCTACCCCCACTACTTCATTGTATCCTACTACTTGTACTTCGTCAGTTCCGTCAATCTCTACGCCGTCTGCAATAATGGCACCTTCACCAATAATAGCACGAGTAATCTTTGCTCCATGGCCAATAATAGCCCCGCTCATGATGACAGAATCAACGACCTCAGCACCTTCACGTACTTGTGCTTCTGTTGAAAGAATAGAACGTTTAACAGTTCCATCTACAAAACAGCCATCCACGACCAATGAATCTTCAACGTGTGCATGCGCACCAAAGTAGTTGGGTGGCGAAATCAAGTTTCTTGAGTAAATTTTCCACTGACGATTACGGCTATCCAAAGCATTTTCTGGCGAAATGTACTCCATATTGGCTTCCCAAAGCGACTCAATCGTACCAACGTCTTTCCAGTAGCCATTAAATTCATAAGCATAGACACTTTCACCAGACTCGAGATAGTTAGGGATAACGTTCTTACCAAAGTCTGACATATCCACATTACTCTTTTCAGCAACAACAAGCATATTGCGAAGCCGTTTCCAGTCAAAAATATAAATCCCCATAGAAGCCTTTGTAGACTTAGGTTGAGCAGGTTTTTCTTCGAATTCAACGATACGGTTATTGGCATCTGTATTCATGATACCGAAACGGCTAGCTTCTTTGAACGGTACGTCTAGGACAGCTACTGTCAAACTGGCATTATTATCCTTATGGGACTGAAGCATATCATCGTAGTCCATCTTGTAGATGTGGTCACCAGAAAGAATCAAAACATACTCAGGATTAACACTGTCGATGTAGTCAATGTTTTGGTAGATAGCGTGACTAGTCCCTTCAAACCAACGGTTTCCTTCGCTGGCTGAATAAGGTTGTAAAATAGAGACACCTGAATTGATACCATCCAATCCCCAGCTAGAGCCATTTCCGATATGGTTATTCAAAGCAAGAGGTTGGTACTGAGTAATCACACCAACATTATGGATTCCAGAGTTTGCACAGTTGGAAAGAGCAAAGTCAATGATACGGTAGCGCCCACCGAATTGTACTGCCGGTTTGGCAATGCTTTGAGTGAGTTTTCCGAGACGTGTTCCTTGCCCACCCGCAAGGATCAAAGCTAGCATTTCATTCTTCATTTTCTACTCCTTTATAAAGACATGTGAACGTTAAAATCGAAAGAAGGTCGGAAGTCAAACTTTTTATAAAAATAATAGGAAATCCATTTCTCTTGTGTTTCAAGTCCAATACAAGTACATTCGTTTTTAAAATCTAAAAAATTGTAATCAACAGCCCATTATTCTTTTTTCTTAGCTGGTTTCAAACGACGCTTGATCTTCCAGATACTTGCTCCCATGGCAGGCAAGGTAAAGGTCAAAGTCTGCTCATAATCTTTCCATAAGCCTTCTTGAGTCTGAACTGTTTGATTGTGCTCTTTCCACACACCTCCCCATTCTTCTAATTCTGTATTCCAAACTTCTTCGCAAATACCTGCAACAGGTAAACCAATCGTAAAGTCCTTACGTTCAACTGGTGCCATGTTAAAGACACAGACTAACATTTCGTCTTTCTTGCCCTTACGAATAAAGGAAAGGACACTCTGATCTCTATTATCAGCATCGATAATCTCGATACCATCATAACTAGTATCAATTTCCCACAGACAGCGATGGTCTTTATAGAATTGATTGAGTTGAGAAGTAAAATGCTTCATCTTGGCATTCATAGGATCTTCTAGATTAGACCACTCCAACTGCTCCTCAGACTTCCATTCTAGGAATTGCCCGTACTCACTACCCATGAACAAGAGTTTCTTACCTGGATGACAAATTTGGTAGGTGTAGAGGTTGCGCAGACCAGCGAACTGATTGTAGCGATCTCCCCACATCTTATGCATCATACTCTTTTTGCCATGAACAACTTCATCGTGTGAGAAAGGCAAGAGATAGTTTTCATTGAAAACATACATAAAGCTGAAAGTCACCAGATTAAAGTCATACTTACGATAAATCGGATCTTCCTCGTAGAAACGGAGAATATCGTTCATCCAGCCCATATTCCATTTATAGTCAAAACCAAGGCCACCCATTTCTTTCATACCAGTAATCTTTGTCGCTGATGAACTTTCTTCTGCAATCATCATGATATCTGGATGAGCTAACTTAACAACTGTATTCAAACGTTGAAGGAAATAATAACCCTCGTAGTTAAGATTCCCACCGTCCTTATTTGGAGTCCAAGGAGCATTATCATAATCTAGATACAGCATATTGCTCACTGCATCGACCCGAATACCATCTAAGTGGTAAAAATCAATCCAAAATTTAATACTTGAAATCAGGAAAGACTGGACCTCATTTTTCCCGAGGTCAAAATTCAGCGCACCCCAACCATAGTTATGAGCCTTGTTGTGGTCTTGGTATTCAAAAGTTGGTGTACCGTCATAATATGCCAATGCATCATCATTAATAGTGAAATGACCTGGAACCCAGTCGACGATAACACCGATATTATTTATATGACACTCTTCAACGAAATCTTGGAATTCCTCAGGTGTACCATAGGAATGTTCAAAAGCAAAGTAACCCATAAGCTGATAGCCCCAGCTCAATCCAAGTGGGTGAGCCATTAAAGGCATGAACTCAATATGTGTATAGTTCATCTCAACTAAGTATGGAATCAACTCGTCTTTCAGTTGCGAAAACGTATAGGGACTACCATCTGGATTTCTCTTCCAAGACCCTGCATGAGCTTCATATATATTAACTGGTCTCTCGAAAAATCCCAGACGTTTGCGACGTGCTAGCCAAAGTCCATCTTTCCATTTCTTTTCACGGATATTGGTCAAAACAGCTCCTGTACCCGGTCTAGCTTCAAAATAAACTGCCAAAGGATCAATCTTCATAATCTGGTGACCATTTGCACGCGTGATATGATATTTATAAATCTGACCTTCCTGAGCTTGACTCGTAAAGACTTCCCAAACACCAGCTTCATTACGAACCATGGGAATCTGATTCTCAACCCAATTCGTAAAATCACCAACTAGATGAACTGCTTGTGCATTTGGGGCCCAAACCCTAAAGGTATAGCCTATTTCTCCGTTTTTCTCCTCTCTATGCGCTCCTAAATAATGCTGGAGGTGAAAGTTCTCACCTGTAGTAAAGGTTCTTAATGCTTCTTGATTATTCATTCAATCCCCTTTCTTTTGTAAGCGTTTTCTATAATTCTATTATACACTCTTTTAAGATAACTTTCAAGTAATTTACGAAGGAAATCATATTTTTTTATGAAAGTCTTCAAAAAATTACCTAGCATTTTAAAAAAGATATCCAGAAAATAGAACACGAAACAATTTCCATATATTTTTTTATTATAATACCAGAATATTCGTTTTTTATCAATTTTCTACTGTATTTTTTTAAAAAAATAAAACCAGGAAGTTATTTTCCTGATTTTATAAATTATCTCACATCAAAAACAATGGATTTAACATTTGTCATCGCTTCGATACTATATTTAATTCCTTGCACTCCTGCACCAGAACCTTTTACACCAAGGAATGGGAAATTATCTGGTCCACGTTGTGTTTTATTATTAATATGAACGGTACCAACTTCAAGTTTTTCAGCAATTTCAAATGCCTTCTTAAAGTCATTTGTAAAGACTGAAGATTGAAGACCGAATTCTGATTCATTAGCAATTTCTACCGCTTCATTAGCATCTGAAACTCGAATAATCGGAAGAACAGGTCCAAATGGTTCTTCCCAGGCTAATTTCATATCTCTTGTGACATAATCAAAAAGTCCTGGCCAAATGAGATTATTCTCACGTTTGATTGGACTGAGCGCTTTAGCTCCTTTTTCTTGAGCATCTTCAATCAATCCCCAGATGAAATCAGCTGAAGCATTATCAATAACAGGTGTGATATCTGCATTGTCAAATGGATCACCGACTGTTAACTTAGCAACTTCAGCTTGGAGCATTTCAGCCAATCTGTCTGCTACGCTTTCCACAACCAAAACACGTTTGATAGCAGTACAACGCTGACCAGAGTAGCTAAAAGCACCACCTACGATCTGCTTAGCTGCATTTTCTAAATCTGCATCTTCTAAAACAATTGCTGCGTCTTTTCCACCAAGCTCCAGCATAATTGGGCGCATACCAGCTAAACGACCAATACGCTCCCCAATCGGTGTTGAACCTGTAAAGTTAATGAAGTTCACTTCCTTGTGTTCGATGATGTAGTCTCCGATTTCAGAACCACGTCCAGTGATGGTGTTAAAGACACCTGCTGGGATTCCTGCTTCGTCAAATGCTTTAGCCAACAAAAGACCAGAAATAGACCCTTGTGTTGGTGGTTTGAACATAACGACATTTCCGGCAATCAAAGCTGGAGCAATCTTAGATGCAGAAAGGTTGACTGGGTAGTTAAACGGTGCAATAGCTAAGACGACTCCAACCGGCTCACGACGGACAACGGCTAGTTTATTTTTACTTGCAGCTTCAAAACCGCCACCTTCCATTGCTTGTCCAGTGATACGGAGACCTTCCTCAGCAGCAAAACGAATCAATTCTGCTGTACGTACTACTTCTCCAATGGCTGCTTTAATCCCTTTTGCAACCTCTTTGGCAAGAATGGTACCAATTTTTTCTTTATCACGTTCCAAAATGTCTGCTGTCTTATGCAAATAAGCTGCACGCTCAACGGGTGCTAAATCACGCCATGCTGGGAGAGCTGCACGCGCTGCTTTCATAGCCTCATCTACTTCAACCTGACTCATAGCAGGTACTGTACCTAGTTTTTCTTGATTGATAGGAGAATAGATGGCAATTTCATTCTCTGATGATTTCCATTTTCCATTCACTAAATTCTGATAATTTGTCAAATTCTCTTCCTCCTGAAAATGATTAAAACTTATTTTATCAAATTTTCAGAAAATTACAACCCCTTTTTGGAAAATATTGATATTTTTTTCACAAACTTGATTCTTCAAATTATTTGAAATTTATTCCTATTAGATATTGGTTTTTCAATAAAAATCAAAAAAGGTCTAGTTTTAACTAAACCTTTTTGTGGCATTTACTATGAAAGTACCTTCAAGACTGCAACGCTGATATCGTCAATCACATTCGACTCCTTTGAACGACTATTGGACACCAGCATTTCAAGATTTCCCGCATTTTCAAAGTAGAAGGAAGTTCCCTTGGCATTGAATACCACCAATAAGTGCTCTGCTCTACCGTGAATTTCGTAAACAATCCACCCACTATTTTCAGCAGCTGTATGGACAAAGACATGACGATAAACTTCTTCGTATGTAGGATAGGAGAAAGCACGCGTTTGTGTTTTTAGGCGAATAATCTGGCGAACAAAGTCAATGCTCTCTTGTCTCTCATTGATTAAATCCCAGTTGACCTGGTTGACACTATCTGGAGCATTGTAACTATTCATGGCACGTTCTCTATCTGCAGGTGTCAGCTCACCATTTTCTCCTGTAGCAAGGAGTTTGGTGCGACCAAATTCTTGCCCCAGCTCTATAAAGGACATCCCTTGCATAAGAATGCTCATCGCTGTTGCTGTCTCAACCTGACGCATAATCTTATCTGAACTGTGATCTGGATGAAGGGTTGCTAACAAATCATGCAAGTTGTAATTATCATGGGCTTCCACGTAGTTAAGAACTTGGTTTGGACTAAGATATGAACCCAACTCTCGGCTACCAAGAATAGCTTTGGCTACAATCGGTTCTGTAGCTGCACCGCTAACAAATCCTGCCTTGATTGAGCCGTAAACTTCTCCTCCTTTGATGGCATCACGCTGATCATCATTGAAGAATCCAATATTTGGCATCTGGTAGGCATTGTCCTTCTTGGCCTTGTCATAAGGTGCAAGACCGGTCCCCATATCCCAACCTTCTCCATAAGTGATAATACGAGGATCAACTTCATCCAGTGCCCAACGAATTGCCTGCATGGTTTTGATATCGTGAATTCCCATCAAGTCGAAACGGAATCCGTCAATATTGTATTCTTTCACCCAATAAAGGAGTGAGTCAATCATATACTTGCGGTACATTTCGTGTTCGCTTGCGGTTTCATTTCCTACACCTGTTCCGTTTTGGAAGGTTCCATCTGGATTCATACGATAGTAATAATCGGGAACAGTTGTTTGGAAAGGTGCATCAACCGTTGAGAAGGTATGGTTGTAAACGACATCCATAATGACACCGATTCCTGCATCATGATAAGCCTGAATCATGGTTTTGAGGTCTCGAATAACCTGTCCAGGATCATCTGAGTTACTAGAGAAACTTGGTTCTGGCGCATTGTAGTTTTGAGGGTCATAACCCCAGTTATAGGTTACATTTCCGTCCTCATCGTATTCCTTATGACGATCAAAGATTGGTTGGAGCTGAACATAATTACAGCCGAGTTCTTTGATATAATCAAAGGCTGTTGCTTGACCATACTGGTTAACCGTTCCAGTCTGGGCAGCCCCAAGAAAGGTCCCTCGAAGATTTTCTGGAACTCCAGATGTCGGCGATTTTGTAAAATCACGAATATGCATCTCACAGATAACGGCTTTACATGGATTTTCCAAACGCCAAGGGGCGTCTGTCCCATGTTTGACTTTAAATCCTTCAACCTGTCTATCTTGCTGAGAGAGGATTACAGAACGTTTCCCATCAGGACTTGTAGCGATAGTGTATGGGTCTCGTATCAAGGTCTGGTGGTGCGGAAACTCAATCTGATACTGATAGGCTTTACCTGCAAGATTTTCATCCAGGTCTACACTCCAAACACCAATGGTATTGTACTTATGACTATATGAATAGCTATTCCCACGCTCAAGATTAAAGGTTTTCCAAATCGGCGCGTCGTTACTTGTATTTTCATAAACGACCACTTGAACTGCTGTAGCTGTTGGAGCCCAGAGTTTAAAGCTTGTCTGGTAGTCAGAGATACTATAACCCAACTCTCCTTGGTATCCCCAATGGTGATCAAAACTTTCACTGTGAAAGGCTTTATCAAAAGCAAACGGGTTTCGATCTTTATAGCAAGGACTTGCAATGGCTGGATTTTCAGAATAATAAACCGTCTCATCACCATCCAAAATCCAAACCTCAGTCAACAGTGGATAGTAGTTAAACCGTAGGAGATAATCTTTTGTCTTTCCATCTATTTCGACAGAAAAGGTCAGAGTATCGAGCCTTTCTGTACTTGTGACTGTAAAGGAGAATTTTGCTCCAAAATAATCATTTTCATAATACAAATTTTCTTTAACATCTGCCTGTTTTCTACTGAATGAACAAGCATCATAATCCCCATTCTTTCGGTGAAAATGGATGACTACAGGGTATCTATACATTTCTTTTCCTAATTTCTAATTTTAATTTTTAAGTCATGCTGAAGAATTTAACGGGAATTTCAGCACTATAGAGAATAGTTTTAATAGATATAAAAACACATCAGGAGAGATAGTTCCAGACTATCTAACATCTAGTTTTCAACTATTCTTTACAAACTTTCTAGCCAGGCCTCATCTCGAACTTCGATACCAAGTTCTTGTGCTTTTTGGAGCTTGCTTCCTGCATCTGCTCCTGCTACGACAAGATTCGTTTTCTTAGATACACTGCCTGTGACTTTGGCACCCAGACTTTCGAGTTTACTTTTGGCTTCAGAGCGCGTGAGACGTTCCAATTTACCAGTTAATACAACTGTCAAACCTGACAAGGCCGCATCTGCTACTACTGTCTGTCCTTTGTAGTCCAGATTGACTCCAGCTTCTTTCAGCTCATCTAAGAGAATTTTAGACCCTTCTGTAGCAAAATAAGTCTGAAGGCTTTGCGCAATCACACTACCCAAGCTTTCAATACTTGCTACTTCCTCAGGATCAGCTTGGGCTAGATTTTCAATAGAGTGGAAATGTTGGAGCAAAAGTTGGCTAGCCTTGCTTCCGACATGGCGAATTCCCAGACCAAACAAGAGCTTTTCAGCAGAGTTTTCCTTGGATGCTTGAATGGCCTGATACAGTTTAGAAGCAGACTTTTCCTTGACACCTTCTAAAAGGAGGAAATCTTCTTCTTTCAAACGGTAGATATCCGCCACATCCTTGACTAGATTGGCAACAAAAAGCTTTTCAACGATAGATGGACCAAGCCCTGTAATATTCATGGCGTCTCGAGAGGCAAAGTGAATCAGACCTTCCATGATTTGAGCTGGACAGCGAGGATTGATACAACGAAGAGCCACTTCATCTTCAAAATGAAGTAATTGATTGTCACAGCTCGGACAGTTAGTCGGAATATCTAGTTTTTCTTCAGAAACACGTTTAGACTCTACCACACGCAGAACAGCAGGGATGATATCTCCAGCCTTATAAACGATAACCGTATCATCTTTGCGGATATCCTTTTCAGCGATATAATCTACATTATGCAAGTTTGCACGGCTAACAGTTGTCCCAGCAAGCTGAACAGGTGTCAGATTGGCAGTTGGCGTCACAACTCCCGTACGGCCTACTGTCCAGTCAACTGAAAGGAGCTGGGCTTCTTTTTCTTCAGCGGGAAATTTATAGGCGATTGCCCACTTGGGCGCTTTAACAGTAAAGCCGAGTTCTTCTTGACCTGCTAGGTCGTTGACCTTGATGACCACTCCATCAATATCGTAAGGAAGTTTCTCCCGTTCTTGTCCTACTTCTTGGATGAAATCCCATATCTCATCTATACTTTTAGCCAATATTCGTTTAGGATTAACTACAAAACCAAGCTGTTCAAGATGCTCCAAGACCTTTTCTTGGCTATCACGAGTTGAAGGGCTTGCTTCTTGATAGAGGAAAGTCGCAAGATTGCGTTTGGCCACTACTGCTGTATCCAGCTGACGGAGGGTTCCTGCAGCTGCGTTACGAGGATTAGCAAATTCAGGCTCTCCATTTTCTTGGCGAGCTTGGTTGACCTGGTCAAATGAAGCGCGTGGCATGTAACACTCTCCACGAACAGTGATATCAAGTTCTTCTGGCAAGGTCAAAGGAATGTCCTTGACACGCTTGAGGTTCTCTGTGATATTTTCACCAACAGAACCATCCCCACGTGTCGCACCGACTACCAAAATTCCCTTTTCATACGTAAGCGAGATAGACAAACCATCGATTTTCAATTCACAGATATAGGTCGGTTGGGGTAATTCCTTTCGCACACGCGCATCAAAAGCTTCTAACTCTTCACGTGAAAAAGCATCCTGCAAACTATAAAGAGGATACTGATGACTGTATTTTTCAAAACCATCTAAAACCTTACCACCAACACGATGGGTCGGACTGTCCGCTAAAACTTGATCCGGATAGGCGGCTTCCAATTCGACCAACTCTCGGTAGAGGCGATCATACTCACTATCTGAAACCGAGGGATTGTCACTCGTATAGTACTCGGTCGCATAGCGGTTAAGTAAGGCAACTAACTCATTCATTCTTTCATTCATAATCCCATTTTACCACAAAGCAAGCCCTCCTCACAATAGAGAAGGACTGAAAAATGGTTTGTAGTGTAATATTTTCTAAAAAAGAGAAATTATAACTCTTTTTCAAAATGACTTCGCACATAAACGAGGGATAGACAAGACAGGACAATAACCCCGCTTCCAATTATCAGAAAAGAAGAGAGATCGACACTTGGTAGCACCGTCATAAAGCCTTTTGCAATCGGCATAAATAGGATGGCTAAGGTAAAAATGGTGCTTAGTACTCTTCCCAAGTATTCCCCCTCAACCTTGGTTTGCACCTGAGTAAAAAAGTGAATATTAAATATCGTCATAAACAGTTCACAAACTAAATTTCCAGAAAAGGAAAGAAAAGTTGGCAATGGTAACCCCATCATAAAAACTCCAACTCCAGTCAAGGCCAATAGAATCAAAAGATTATAAACACCTGCCTTTATTTTGCTAGCTAGAAGAGCTCCGATAATCGAACCAATAGCGCCCATAGTCAAAATAGTTGCATAAGCTCCTTCTACCCCGTATAGTCGATTTGAAAAAGGAAGGAGAAATTCAAAAGCTGCAAAAAAGAAATTAACACTAGAAGCTACTACCAAAAGGAAAAAGATCTCTTGCTGGCGCCAAATATAGCGAATCCCTTCTTTCATATCAGCAAAAATATTTTTCCAGCTGAGAGTCCTTTTCACTTGTTCCTTAGCCTCTTTTTTGGGGAGGAAAGCTACTAAGATAAATGCGATGAAAAAACTAATGGCATCTAAAACGAGTGTCATATGGAGACTGGCAAATTGTAAAACGATGAAAGAAAGTACAGGGGAGCTAACGCCTACAACCTGCAAAACTAACTCCAAGCGAGAGTTATAGGTCACTATCTCGTCTTTCTCTACAACCTCAGTTATAATGGCTTTGTTGGCTGTACGAGAAAATGCAAAGGCAACCGCCTGAACAATATTTGCGAAGATCAGAGCAGCAATCATCAAGCTATCATTTCTGATGAAAGAAATAGCTAAGCAAAGAACGCCACAAATTAAGTCTGTCGTCATCAAAATTTTGCGACGCGAAAAGCGGTCTGAAATCACTCCGCCAAAGGGATTGACTAGAATCGATGTAACCAACTCAGAAATCTGGTAAATCCCAAGAACAGTCTGTCCTACCGTTCCCATTGATGCTAACCAAACACTATTTCCATAATCATAGAGCATATTCCCTATCTTATTAATAGCCCCACGACTAATCAACTGGATTGCATGTCGATTCATATAAAAAGCTCCTCTCAAATTTTGAAACTATTGTATCAAAACTGAAAGGAGTCTCTTTATTTTTCCCTTATTTGGGAAATTTAAGCATTTACAAATTTTTCATAATGTTCCTGATAGTAGGCCACTTGCTCTGGAAGTCCAAGTACATCAAAAATATGCATGGCTTCCTGCATCTGACAACAACCTTCTTCTTTCAAGTCTCTCTGGTAGAGGGCAAAACCTTTGAGATAATGGAAGATATTGCGCTCATAAAGCTTGATACCATTTCCAATCAACTTCTCCACATAGGCCTCAAAATAGTCCGCATTCGCAAAAGAACGGTTCTCCAAACAATGCTGGTAACAGTTAAGAGCTAAAATCAAAACGAGTTTACGATGCCGACCAATTTCCTTGTAGTACTCTTCTCGCTCCATAACTTCTCTGCCAATCCGAGCTACATAGTCCACATTGTAGAAAGTATAGAGATTACCGAAAAGAATCAACTCATACATAGTCCATTCTTCTGTTTGAAAAAGATAATCTGCTACCTTTTCCAAATCACTCTGACTCATCCTGTAATGAGCATCTCTTTGACAAATCAGACCTTGTAGCAGAATCCAATTCAGCTCAAAATAGAGGGGATTGGTCGAACTCTTTGCTTTCTCAAGCTGTTCCTTTTGAAGCTTTTGAAAACCTGCAATATCATTTGAGTAGTAAAGCGGAATAATCTGTGCCATCAAGGCAACATGTTCATGATTTTGAAAATCCCTAGCCTTGTCCATGAAATTTTCAATGGTCACATGAATATTATCCAAAATCTCAAAGAAACGGGAAACTGCTAGATCAGACTCCCCAAGTTCGAAGCGCGATAACTGAGAGGTCGAACATGATTCACCTGCCGCCTCTTTTAAGGAGTACTTCCCACTTGTTCGAAATTCACGAAATACCTTTCCAAGATGTTCCATTTCTTACACCTGCTCCGATAATTCTTCCCACTCAAGCATGGCTTCTTCCTGACGATGGCTAATTTTGTCCAGTTCAGTCTGAAATTCCATGAGTTTTTCAGCATCGTTGGTTTCCAGCATTTGTTCAGAAATGGCTTGGCTTTGAGTTTCTAACTCTTCAATTTCAGCTTCTAGATTTTCGATTTGTCGCATGAGTTTACGGGCTTCTTTCTGACTTTCTTTCTGAGCTTGGTAGTCATTAACTGAACTTACTTCTTTTGCTTGATTACTCATTGAAGCTTCCTCTGTCTGGCTGACTTCCATTTCAGCCTTTTTATCAACATAGTAGTCATAATCTCCTAGATAGAGGGTCGAACCATTCTCAGACAATTCCAGTACATGAGTGGCTACACGATTGATAAAGTAACGGTCGTGGCTGACAAAAAGAAGGGTTCCATCAAAATCAATCAGAGCATTTTCTAACACTTCCTTGCTATCAATATCCAAGTGGTTGGTCGGCTCGTCCAAAATCAAGAAATTGTTGTTTTCCATTGAAAGTTTGGCAAGAAGCAAACGAGCTTTCTCGCCACCAGACAACATGCCTACTGATTTTTTGACATCATCTCCTGAAAAAAGGAGGGCACCGAGGCGGTTGCGGATTTCAACTTCTGGTGTCAGTTTAAAATCATTCCAAAGTTCATCCAGAACCGTATTACTTGGTGTTAGCTTGCTTTGGGTTTGGTCATAGTAGCCAACCTCAACATTGGCCCCAAAACGCTTCTCTCCCTTGATAAAAGGAATCTGATCCACAATAGACTTGATAAAAGTTGACTTACCAATACCATTTGGTCCGACAATCGCAACAGCGTTCATCTTACGAAGGTCGAGATTGATTGGCTCAGACAATATTTCCCCATCATAGCCAATAGCCGCATTTTCAACAGTCAAAACGACATTTCCCGACGTTTTTTCAGACTGGAAGGTCATATTGGCTGATTTCTTGCCAGCTTCAGGCTTGTCCAAACGCTCCATTTTTTCCAGTTGCTTGCGGCGAGATTGAGCACGTTTTGTCGTTGAAGCTCGGACTAGATTGCGATTGACAAAGTCTTCCAGAGCAGCGATTTCCTTCTGCTGCTTTTCATAGTTTTTTGCCTCAGTAACTAGCTTTTGCTCCTTTAACTCAACAAAACAAGAATAATTTCCCACATAGCGATCCAAAGAATGCTTGGTCAAATCTAGCGTAATCGTCGCAACTTTATCCAAGAAGTAACGGTCGTGGCTGACAATAATGAGGGCACCGCTATAGTTCACTAAGTAATTCTCTAGCCAGGCTATGGTTTCAATATCCAAGTGGTTGGTTGGTTCGTCCAAGACCAAGAGATTGGGCTTTTCAAGGAGCATTTTAGCCAGTGCCAGACGAGTATTTTGGCCACCAGAAAGCTCGTCAATTTTCATCTGCCACATAGACTCGTCAAACTTGAATCCATTTAAGATAGCACGGATATCAGCTTCGTAGGTAAAGCCACCAGCCTGACGGAAGTTCTCTGATAAACGATCATAATCCGCCATCAGTTTATCCAGATCTTCACCAGACTTTTCACCCATCTCCAGTTCCATCTGACGAAGTTGCTTCTCAGTCCGACGCAAGTCATCAAAGACGTGAAGCATTTCATCATAAATGGTATTTTCAGACTCAAAACGGCTATCTTGGGCTAGGTAAGACAGAGAAACATCTTTTTTCTTATTGATTTCTCCACTGGTCGGCTCCTCTTCCCCAACCAAAATCTTCAAAAGAGTGGACTTACCTGCCCCATTTTTCCCAACGAGGGCAATCCGGTCTCGTTCATCAACTTGCAGGTTGATATGTTCAAAAAGAACCTCTCCTGCAAAAGAACGTTCAATTTTATTAGCTTGTAAAATAATCATACATCTATTTTACTATCTTTTTCTCTTTTGCACAATTGCAATGAAAAAAGTTCGAGTCATAAACTCGAACCTTTCATCTTAGTATCCAATGCCTCCACGGAATGTGCGAGCCATATCTTTCAATTCATAGTTTTTAGAAGAGGTATCGATGGTCCATTTTCCATCTTTCTTGGTCATTTTAATTTCATAACCCTCTTTCTTCATGTTATCACTAGTGTCTAGAGGAGTTGAATCAAATTGACTCGGTGCATTTTCTAAGATGTACTTCTCACCGGCTTTCATAGCCTCTGAGTAGTTGCTATATTTACCTTTGTTTTCTTCGTAGAATTTACGGCTCAATTCATAAACATTCAAGTTATCCAAGTCGATTGTTTCTGGTCTAACATAAACAACAGCATAATCAGGCAAGTATGTCTTCACCTTGTAATCAACTTTTGCTCTCTTAGCATTTGCTTTGATGTAGGCATCTGCGAATGTTCTAAGTTCTGAATCAGATGGTTTGTAGTTATAGAAACCTTTTCCGAATGACTCTGTAAATTTCTTGATAAACTCTTCTTTATCAGCTTTCGCATCGTTTGTGAATTCAGCACTATTATCAGAAGATTTTTTATCATCAGCAAGTGCTACAACTTGCGACTTTTTGTCAGTAGCACTTAGGTTCGTTCCACCACCAGAGCTTTCCCCATTAAGGTAAACAGCATCGACATATTTTTTCATTACATCTTTCGCTTCATCAATATTGTCTTCATACTGACTTGGATCCACCTTGATTGCTACATCGTTATTCTTTTTAGAATTTTCTTTGATGTCATCGTAAAAGCTAGGTGCAAAGTGAAGTTCATACTTAGCATTCTTATCGACTTCATACACTACATAACCAGCAACGCTCTTTCCTTTAGAAAGACTGTCACCATATGACATAAATTTAGTTTTACTGTCGCTTTCATAAACTTGAATTGGTTGTAATTTTTCATCCTTTTCATTGTATAGCGTGATATCTTGGCTAGTAAAACTAAACTGTTTATCACGATTGTTCTTGATTTCGACTTGAAGTGCAAGGTATGTTGATGATGAATCCTCATCTTTAGGCAATACATACATACCGTCTTTTACAGAAACCTCAAAATTAGAGTTTGAAGCTGTACCATTGTCGCTTGCTTTTTTTTGAGCTCCACAGGCAACCAGTGCTAAAGCTGATAAAAGCAAGGCAGAATGCTTAAGAATTTTTTTCATAATGGATTCTCCTTTAATGATTTACTATATTTTACCATACGCAGAATAAAAATCAAAACAGAAACCAGATATTTTCAAAATATCTTAAATTTATAGAGTTTTAACTTAAATTTTTCTATATGTTCATTTGATACATTAAAGGATTCTTTATAAAAAGAATAGAATATAACAATATTTTTGATTTTTTTCTTCAACAAACCTACAAAATGAATCATAAACTTTCATGTTATAAAGAATCTAATAATTAATTTTCATCCCTAACTTAGTATAAGTTAGCATGGTACCCACCATTTTCCGCTAAAATGCATAAGTAAATTTCCTACATTTTAAGTTATGCTAACGTTTTACTAAAATGTCAAATCGTGATATAATGAAAGCGATTAAAGCAATAAACAAAGGAGACACTCTATGACTTACCAAGAAAATTATCAAAAATGGGTCGATTTTGCTGACCTCCCAGACTACCTTCGTCAAGATTTGGAAAATATGGACGAAAAAACTAAGGAAGATGCCTTTTATACCAATCTTGAATTTGGTACTGCTGGTATGCGTGGTTTGATCGGTGCTGGTACAAACCGCATCAACATCTACGTTGTTCGTCAAGCTACCGAAGGTTTGGCTCGTTTGATTGAATCAAAAGGTGGAAATGAAAAAGAACGTGGTGTGGCAATTGCCTACGATAGCCGTCACTTCTCACCAGAATTTGCCTTTGAATCTGCGGCAGTTCTTGCTAAACACGGTATCAAATCTTACGTATTTGAAAGCCTCCGTCCAACTCCAGAACTGTCATTTGCAGTTCGTCACCTCAACTGTTTCGCAGGTATCATGATTACTGCCAGTCACAATCCTGCTCCATTTAACGGTTACAAGGTTTACGGTGAAGATGGTGGGCAAATGCCTCCACATGACGCGGACGCTTTGACTACTTACATCCGTGCTATCGAAAATCCATTCGCTGTGGAAGTTGCTGATGTCGAAGCTGAAAAAGCTTCTGGCTTGATTGAAGTTATCGGCGAAGCTGTTGATGCAGAATACCTTAAAGAAGTTAAAGACGTAAACATCAACCTAACCTTGATTGAAGAATTCGGTAAAAACATGAAGATTGTCTACACACCACTTCATGGTACGGGTGAAATGTTGGCTCGTCGTGCTCTTGCTCAAGCAGGATTTGACTCTGTTCAAGTTGTTGAAGCACAAGCAACTGCTGATCCTGACTTCTCAACTGTAAAATCTCCAAACCCAGAAAGCCAAGCAGCCTTCGCACTTGCTGAAGAACTTGGTCGTCAAGTTGGTGCAGATGTGCTTGTTGCAACTGACCCTGACGCTGACCGTGTTGGTGTTGAAGTTCTTCAAAAAGATGGAAGCTACCTCAACCTTTCAGGTAACCAAATCGGCGCTATCATGGCTAAATACATCTTGGAAGCCCACAAAAATGCTGGAACTCTTCCTGAAAATGCAGCCCTTTGCAAATCTATCGTCTCAACTGACTTGGTAACGAAGATTGCTGAAAGCTACGGGGCAACCATGTTCAACGTTTTGACAGGTTTCAAATTTATCGCAGAGAAAATCCAAGAATTTGAAGAAAAACACAATCACACTTACATGATGGGATTTGAAGAAAGCTTCGGTTACTTGATTAAACCATTCGTACGTGATAAAGACGCCATCCAAGCCGTTCTTGTCGTTGCTGAGCTTGCTGCCTACTACCGTTCACGTGGTTTGACACTTGCTGACGGTATCGAAGAAATCTACAAAGAATACGGCTACTACGCTGAAAAGACTATCTCTGTTACCCTTTCTGGTGTTGATGGTGCAGAACAAATCAAGGAAATCATGGCTAAGTTCCGTAACAATGCTCCAAAAGAATGGAATGCAACAGCTATCACTGTCGTAGAAGACTTCAAGGCTCAAACTGCTACTGTTGCTGATGGTACTGTTACAAACTTGACAACTCCTCCAAGTGATGTGTTGAAATATACACTTGCTGACGGTTCATGGATTGCAGTTCGCCCTTCAGGTACAGAACCAAAAATCAAGTTCTACATTGCCGTTGTGGGTGAAAGCAATGAAGATTCACAAGCTAAGATTGCCAACATCGAAGCAGAAATCAATGCGTTTGTAAAATAAGAAATTATAAAAGATGAGACCAACCAATCTCATCTTTTTTCGTATCAAATCTGAGCATTTTTAGAAACTTTATGGCATACTAGACTTATCAATGAAAGCGAGGTAATCTCATGGAACAATTTTTAGAAAACATTAAAGACCTTGAAGTCACTACAGTTGCGCGTGCGCAAGAAGCTCTTGATAAGAAAGAAACTGCAACCTTCTTTATCGGTCGCAAAACTTGCCCTTACTGCCGTAAATTTGCTGGTACCTTGGCAGGTGTCGTAGCTGAAACTAAAGCTCACATCTACTTCATCAACAGTGAAGAACCAAGCCAACTAAATGAGTTACAAGAATTCCGCTCACGCTACGGAATTCCAACCGTACCAGGATTTGTTCACATTGCTGATGGACAAATCAATGTCCGTTGCGACTCTTCCATGTCAGCACAAGAAATCAAGGACTTTGCTGGATTGTAAAAAAACAACAAAAGAAGGCACTCGCCTTCTTTTTTATATATCTGTCAATGGTGTTGCAGTATCTGGTGAGGTATCATAAACCTTAAAGTCTACTCCGACTCCCAGATCAGCCTGGGCTAACTGATTGACCATAGTCATATGAGCTAGCTCCTTGATATTGTTCTCTTTGGACAAGTGACCAAGATAAATTTTCTTGGTTCGATTTCCCATTGCACGAATCATGGCCTCAGCTCCGTCTTCGTTAGAAAGGTGACCGAGATCAGATAGGATACGCTGTTTGAGTCGCCAAGCATAAGATCCAGCTCGTAAGATTTCCACGTCGTGGTTGGACTCGATGAGGTAGCCGTCCGCATTCTCGACAATTCCTGCTATACGGTCACTTACATAACCTGTATCGGTCAGCATGACGAAGCTCTTGTCGTCTTTCATAAAGCGGTAAAACTGTGGTGCTGCTGCATCATGACTGACCCCAAAACTCTCAATGTCGATATCGCCAAAGGTTTTGGTTTTGCCCATTTCAAAGATATGCTTCTGCGAAGAGTCCACCTTGCCGAGGTACTTACTATTCTCCATAGCCTGCCAAGTCTTTTCATTGGCGTAAAGATCCATGCCATATTTACGAGCCAAGACACCGACCCCATGGATATGGTCTGAATGCTCATGCGTAATCAAAATCGCATCCAGATCTTCAGGTTTGCGATTGATTTCAGCTAGCAAGCTGGTAATTTTCTTACCAGACAAGCCTGCATCCACTAAAATTTTCTTTTTTGGGGTTTCCAGATAAAAGGAATTTCCACTGGAACCTGATGCTAAAATACTGTATTTAAAGCCTTTTTCACTCATTCTAGTCTTCTATTTCGTCCTCCCATATTTCTTCTTTTACGGCATCCTTATCATAAGGGAGCACTATGGTAAAGGTTGAGCCCTTACCGTATTCACTTTTGGCCCATATAAAGCCATTGTGTTGTTTGATGATTTCTTTTGCGATCGCCAGACCTAGACCAGTTCCACCTTGAGCCCGGCTTCTTGCACGATCCACACGGTAGAAGCGGTCAAAAATCTTAGGCAAATCTTGCTTTGGAATACCTAGACCTTGGTCTTTGATGGATAAAATCATCTGGTCATCAGTAGTTTTCATGCTGACAGTGATTTTCCCACCATCTGGTGAGTACTTAATGGCATTGTTAAGAATATTATCAATCACCTGAGTCATCTTATCGGTATCAATCTCGATCCAAACTGAATTAATAGGGTAATCTCTGACAAGCTCATATTTTTTCTCGTCATCCTGGCTTCTCATCTTATCAAAGCGGTTGAGAATAAAGGTGATGAATGCTGTAAAATTAATCAATTCCACATCTAACTGAGTGGTCGCATTATCAATACGAGAGAGATGCAAGAGATCTGTCACCATCCGCATCATACGGTTGGTTTCATCGAGTGAAACCTTGATAAAATCAGGAGCAACAGGATCATACAGAGCTCCCTCGTCCAAGGCTTCAAGATAAGATTTAACACTGGTCAAAGGAGTTCGCAACTCGTGACTCACGTTCGAAACAAAGAGTCTTCGCTCACGCTCTTCCTTCTCCTGTTCGGTCGTATCATGTAAAACGGCAACCAAACCAGAGATGAAACCTGACTCACGGCGAACCAGAGCAAAACGTACACGAAGGCTCAGGTATTCACCATTTACATCCTGGGAGTCAATCGTCAACTCAGGAATCTGTGTAATTAGATCACGCAGCTCATACTCATCTTCTATCTTAAGCAATTCGAGGATGCTTTTATTCAGAACATCTTCTTTCTGCACACCGAGCTGTTTCTTGGCCATGTCATTAATCATGGTAATCTGGCCACGACGATTAGTCGCAAGAACGCCATCTGTCATGTAAGAAAGAATACTGTTCAATCGTTTACTCTCTTGTTCCAGATTTTCTTGGGTCAAACGAATAACTTCTGACAAATCGTTCAGATTATTGGTGATATTGGTGATTTCTGTACTTCCTTGCAAGTCCAAAACTTGAGAATAATCGCCTGCAATCAAGTCCTTAACCTTTTGATTTATCTCCTTTAGACGGATATTATCCCGACGATTTTCCAGTAACAGCAAGGTCACCACCAGGATAAAGCCAAGTAAAATCAAGATAAAGATAAAATCGCTGGTCAGAATAGTTTGTCTAATATCTTCAATCATTATTTCTCATATAGTATCCAACACCACGACGTGTGAGAATGTACTCTGGACGACTTGGAGTGTCTTCTATTTTCTCACGCAAGCGTCTAATGGTCACGTCCACAGTACGAACATCACCAAAATAGTCATAACCCCATACAGTCTCAAGCAAGTGTTCACGCGTAATCACTTGACCAATATGAGATGCCAAGTGATACAAGAGTTCAAACTCACGGTGGGTCAAATCTAATTCCTCACCATATTTCTTCGCCACGTAAGCATCTGGAACGATTTCCAAATCACCGATTTGTAACGGTTGCGCCTTCTTCTCATCAGACTCTTGGCTATCCACAGAAACTAGGTCTGTACGACGAAGCAGAGCCTTAACACGTGCTTGCAACTCACGGTTTGAGAAAGGTTTTGTAACATAATCGTCTGCACCTAACTCTAAACCAATAACCTTGTCAAACTCGCTATCCTTAGCTGATAGCATGATAATCGGCACGCTACTAGTCTTACGAATAGCTTTAGCAACTTCTAAACCATCAATTTCAGGTAGCATCAAGTCGAGGATAATAATATCTGGTTGCTCAGCTTCAAATAGCTCGATTGCCTCACGACCATTGAAGGCTGTTACAACTTCATAACCTTCCTTGGCCATATTAAACTTAATAATATCTGAGATTGGTTTCTCATCATCTACAATTAATATTTTTTTCATTTTATCACCTTTTCTCTATCTATTATAACAAAAAAATGCAAAGAAGGCACAAATGGCTACTGTAAGCCTTCATCTTCAAGAGCTGTTTTATAAGCCTGCCAAATTTTTTGTTGAGGTTTCGCAAGTGGATAGTCAGAAAACTCCTGAGGAGAAACCCAGCGAATTTCTCTGTCCGAAAACTGTTTTGTTTCTGTCACCTGACCAGCTAGGATTTTAATGTGCCATTTCCGATGACTAAATACATGCTTGACCTGGTCAAATACTTGATGGGACCAATTCACTTCTAAATCATAATCTTGCTCAAAGTTTTCTTGAGTGCTTGGTCCAAATGCTCTGCTTTCCTCTTTGACTTGCGAAAAGAGATCTAGCTGATCGTCATCACTTGAGAAATCATCAACTTCAATCAATGGGAAGTGCCAAAAACCGGCTAGCAGTTTCTCGCTTTCATTTTTCTCTAGTAAAAATTGTCCTTGGTCATTGCGTACAACCAAAGCCTTGAGATAAATTGGTAGGGGCTTTTTCTTGGGTTCTTTAATCGGATAACGACCCATGGTCCCATTCTGATAGGCTGCGCTAAAATCCTTAACAGGGCTTTCTTCTGGTCGAGGGTTAACTGGTGCCTCTATGTCAGAGCCTAAATCCATCAGAGCTTGATTAAAGTCTCCTGGCCGTTTCGGGTCAATCAAGATTTCCATCATAGCTTGGAAAATCTTTCGATTGCTGGGAACTCCGATATCATGATTAACCTCAAACAAGCGTGCCAAAACCCGCATGACATTGCCATCAACCGCTGGCTCAGGCAAATTAAAAGCGATACTGGAAATAGCTCCCGCAGTGTAAGGGCCAATCCCTTTTAAACTAGAAATTCCTTCATAGGTGTTTGGAAATTGACCCCCAAAGTCAGCCATAATCTGCTGGGCTGCAGCCTGCATATTGCGTACGCGGGAATAATAGCCCAACCCCTCCCAAGCCTTCAGCAGACGCTCTTCAGGGGCATTGGCCAGACTTTCAACAGTTGGAAACCAGTCCAAGAATCGTTCGTAGTATGGAATAACTGTATCCACTCTGGTCTGCTGAAGCATGATTTCAGATACCCAGATATGATAAGGATTTTTACTTCTCCGCCAAGGCAAATCTCGCTTGTTTTCATCATACCAGTTGAGGAGTTTTTCACGAAAAGAAATAATCTTCTCCTCCGGCCACATGACGATACCGTATTCTTTCAAATCTAACATATATCTAGTATAACATAGAAGCTTCTAACTGTCTTTTTCTCAGTACTAAAAAGCCTCTTCCCATGGGAAAGAGGACTAAATCTTATTGATGAACTGCTTGAGCTGCTGTGATAAGGGTCAACTTGTAAACATCATCTGCATTACATCCACGAGAAAGGTCATTGACAGGCTTGTTCAAACCTTGCAAAACAGGTCCGACAGCCGCAAAACCACCAAGGCGCTCAGCCATCTTGTAACCAATATTTCCGGCTTCGATACCTGGGAAGATAAAGACATTTGCTTGACCAGCTACCGTACTTCCTGGAGCTTTTAGAGCTGCAGTTTCAGGAACAAAGGCTGCATCAAATTGCAATTCTCCATCGATTTCAAGGTCAGGACGCAAATCGTGCGCAATTTTTGTTGCTTCCACTACCTTATCAACACTATCACCAAAACCTGAACCTTTAGTAGAATAGCTTAGCATAGCAATTTTAGGTTCAATACCAAACATCTTAGCTGTGATTGCTGAGTTGATCGCAATTTCAGCCAAGGCTTCTGCATCTGGATTGATATTAATGGCACAGTCACCAAATAGATAACGTTCCGTACCACGAACCATGAGGAAGGCACCTGACGTACGAGTTACATTTGGACGAGTTTTGATGATTTGAAGGGCTGGGCGAACTGTTGAAGCAGTTGAGTGAATTGCACCAGATACCATACCGTCAACCAAGCCCAAGTAGACTAGCATCACACCAAAGTAGTTGACATCATCAACCAAAACTTTGCGCGCTTCTTCTTCAGTCATTTTGCCCTTACGACGCTCTACCAAGGCAGCAACCATTTCTTCAAATTGAGGATAATGTTGGGGATCAATCACTTCATAACCATCTATGATCCCTTCGATTTCAAGATAAATTTTAATTTTTTCAGGGTTTCCGAGCAAAACAGGAATTACTTCTGTTTCTTTTACCAAGCGTTTTGTTGCTTGAAGAATACGTGGCTCTTCCCCTTCAGGGAGAACGATACGAGCATTTTTGCCAACCAGGTTGGCTTTGAGACTTTCAAAAACTTCCATGAGTTTTCTCCTTTAAGAAAATAAATTATACTCCAAATAAGTTTTAAAGAGTATTAGTTGATAACTGAGTAATAAGATTGCTGAAATCATCCGGTAAGGGGCTTTCTAGTTGCAAATCTTGCTCTAGAAAGGGATGATAAAAAGATAAATAATGGCAATGCAAGGCCTGACGCTGAATCCCATCGTCTAAGCTTCCTCCATAGAGATCGTCTCCTAAAAGAGGAAAACCGATGTGAGAAAAATGCACTCGGATCTGATGAGTTCGTCCAGTATGCAGGCGAATATCGACTAGGTGAATATTTCTATAAGACACTACAACTTTATATGATGTATGGGCGTATTTCCCACCCTTGGCAACCCTTCTCGTGATAATGGAGTCCACATCACGCGCAATCGGGGCAATAATCTCCCCTTCTGGCTCCAAATCCCCATTGCCCTTAACCAAGGCAAAGTAACGTTTTTCGATAGACTTTCGTTGCAACTGCTTGTCTAAACGTGCATGAGCGTAGCCGTGCTTGGCAAAAAGCATCAAACCAGATGTATCTCTATCAAGCCTAGTCACGATGTGAACTTGCTGGTTTTCATAGTTTTGCTTGACATAGTAGCCCTTGATGAAATTGGCAATGGTATTGGAATGATTGACACTTGGGATGGATGCTACTCCATAAGGCTTATTTAAAACCAGAAAATGATCATCCTCATACAAGATATCGAGTGGTCGATCAATAGCTTCAAGGCTCTCAAATCCTTCCTCTGCTGGAATATCAATAGTTACCCTGTCTCCAACATCTAAGAGATAAGTCGCATTTTGAGGTTGGCCATTGACCAGAATAGCCCCACCTCGAAACTTAATCTTAGCCAAAAGTCCCTTAGAAACCTCATGTTTCTTGAGGAAAGTTTTAACTTTGACGTGCTCATCTGCGGTAAATTCGAACCTCATTCATCCACCTCGCCGATGAAGGCATCTTTGACACGATTCCAGAAACTAGTGTGACTTGGAGTCGCTACGAAGTGAATCTTGTGATGGTCGATTTGATACTCAATCCGTTCGATATTACGGAAGGAAAAGACGCTGTTATCAACTGATATCGTATGGTAATCATTGCGTGTCGGTAATAGTTCAATCTTATCTTTTTTGGGAATAATGATTGATGAACCCAAAGTGCGATAGACTCGGTTGTTAAGACTCGCTATCTCCGTCAACTGCAAGGCTTCAATGGTCGGATGCAAGACAGCTCCACCCAAGGACTTGTTGTAGGCAGTACTTCCCGTTGGCGTTGAAACAGTCACTCCATCTCCACGAAATCTCTCAAACGGAACATGGTTAATGATGATATCCGCAACCATGGTGCGGTCTGATCGACGGATACTCGCTTCATTTAAAGCACGGAAGATTTTCACCTCTCCATTTTCAAGCGTTACCTTAACATTCAAGACAGGATAAGAAACTTTGGCACCCGTATCTAGTAAAAGATTGGTCACCAACTGATCCAGCTCAAAATCACGATAATCTGTGTAAAATCCCAAATGCCCTGTATGAACACCTACAAATCGAACCTTGTCTAACTGATTCTCATACTTGTGAAAGGCAGATAAAAGCATCCCATCGCCACCAATCGAAATGACGATGTCGGGATTGGTATCGTTCAGTATAAAATGTTGTTTCTTTAGTTTTTCCCTCAGTTCATGCAAAACCTTCTGACTTTGTGGCTTTCTATTTGCTATGAGGTCAACTCGTTTACCTGTATTCTTCATCTGTATCGTCACTATTTCCTACACCATCGTTTAGTTTTCTGCTCAATGGGTCAAAGAGAGCCTGCGCTTCCTGGATATCATCACGAATCTTACCCATTTCTTCATCCAGTTGATAGGCTATTTTGGCCGTGATTTCCAGCCTTTTCCTGATTTCTTCTGGAAAATCGCCCTGATATTTATAATTGAGCGAGTGTTCAATCGTAGCCCAGAAATTCATGGCTAAAGTCCGTATTTGAATTTCCGCCAAAATCGTCTTAGCCCCGTTGATCGTATCAACCGTGTACTCAACAATCACGTGATAAGAACGATAGCCCGAAGCTTTACGATGAGTAATATAATCTCGTTCCTGAACGACTCTCATATCTTGGCGTTTACGTAGAATCTCAACTACCTCTTTAACGTCATCAACAAACTGAACCATGACACGTAAACCAGCAATGTCTTGCAGATCATGTTCTAGACTTGCATAGGTAATTCCTCGACGAGCCATCTTTTCTTTGATACTTTCAATCGGCTTGACACGACCCGTTACAAACTCAATCGGAGAATGCTTGTTTTGCTTACGATACTGTTTGCGAATCCCCCGAAGTTTAATCTTCAATTCACCAACAGCCTGAATGTAAGGATCTAAAAATTCTTCCCATTCTATGGTCATACTTTCTCCCTTGTAATGTTTGATTGCTCTGTCGAAAATCTTTGATTTTTTCAGTACATTCGTATACAATAAATACATTGTCCATTATACCATAAATCGCTTTCAAAGATATAGAAAAGGTTGAAAAAATGAAACATTTAGAAATAGAATTGAAAACACTTCTGAAAAAAGTGGAATATGATCATCTAAAAAAACAGTTTTCCCATATCCAAGCCGTCCTTCAGAAGAACTACTACATTGACACGCCAGATTTCCAATTGCGTGAAAAGAAGGTTGCCATGCGCATTCGCACCTTTTCAGATTGGGCGGAATTGACCTTAAAAGTACCTCAAACTGTAGGAAATATGGAATACAACCAGAAACTAACTCTTCCAGAAGCTGAATCGTACCTAGAAAAACAAAAACTACCTTCAGGGCTCGTTCTAGAGAAACTCGCTAAGATTGGCATCGAAAGCCATGACTGGCTTGTTCTAGGCTGCCTTTCAACTCTACGTTATGAAACGAAAACAGAAATTGGCTTAATGGCCTTAGATGAAAGTCACTACCTTGACCAGACGGACTATGAACTCGAGCTTGAAGTCACTGACCATGAAAAAGGGAGATCCGATTTTCAGAAATTTTTAGATGAAAATCAGATAACTTATCAGAAAGCTCCTTCAAAATTAATTCGTTTTATTAAAAGCATGAAAAAAAGCTGAAATAATCTCCTTTTTTTGGTAAAATAGAAAAGATAAAAATAAAAGAATCTTCTTTGAAAAACAAAACTTTCTCAAAGAAGATTCACAAAGTTTACAGAGGACGGTCTATAATGTCAGATAGAAACAACATGAAACTTTTCACCCTAAACTCTAACCATGAAATCGCTCAAAAGATTGCGGATACAGTTGGTGTACCTCTCGGGAAATTATCCTCTCGTCAATTTTCTGACGGCGAAATCCAGGTCAACATTGAAGAAAGTGTCCGTGGTTACGACGTCTACATCATCCAGTCAACCAGCTACCCTGTTAGCAACCACTTGATGGAGTTGTTAATCATGGTTGACGCTTGTGTACGTGCAAGTGCTCATAGTATCAACGTTGTCCTCCCTTACTTTGGTTATGCGCGTCAGGATCGTATCGCTTCTTCTCGCGAACCCCTCACTGCAAAACTAGTTGCCAATATGCTTGTCAAAGCTGGTGTAAGCCGTGTTCTAACGCTTGACCTCCACGCTGTTCAGGTCCAAGGTTTCTTTGATATTCCTGTAGACAATCTTTATACTGTTCCTCTATTTGCTAAGCACTACTGTGATAAAGGACTTCTTGGTTCTGATGTCGTTGTTGTTAGTCCAAAGAACTCTGGTGTTAAACGTGCTCGTAGCTTAGCTGAATACTTGGACGCTCCGATCGCTATCATTGACTATGCTCAAGATGACTCAGAACGCAGTGAAGGCTATATCATTGGGGATGTTGAAGGTAAAAAAGCTATCCTGATTGACGATATCCTAAACACTGGTCGTACTTTCTCAGAAGCAGCAAAGATCGTTGAACGTGAAGGAGCAACTGAAATCTATGCAGTCTCTAGTCACGGCCTCTTTGTTGAAGGTGCTGCTGAACTTCTAGACGCAACTAACATTAAAGAAATCCTAGTAACGGACTCTGTAGCAACAAAAGAAAGAACTCCGAAAAATGTATGTTACATTACTGCTAGCGAATTGCTCGGTGATGCTATAGTCCGCATCCATGAAAGAAAACCAGTCAGCCCACTCTTTGCCTACAACAAAAAGAAATAAGGTGATTCTTTGATTTATTTGGACAATGCTGCTACGACTCCTATGTCAGCAGTAGCTATTGCAGAAATGACCAAGGTCATGCAAGAAACTCATGGTAATCCTTCTAGTATTCATGGCCATGGTCGACAAGCTGGTAAACTCTTACGAGAGGCTCGTCAAGACTTAGCCCTCTTACTAGGAACCAAACCTCAACATATCTTTTTCACGTCTGGCGGTACAGAAAGTAACAATACAGCCATTATCGGCTATTGTCTCCGTCATCAAAATCGTGGAAAACATATCATCACGACAGCTATTGAACACCATTCTGTACTTGAGACTATCGATTATCTGGTGCAACATTTTGGTTTTGAAGCAACTATCATCCAACCAGTAAATCAAGAAATAACTGCCCAGCAAATTCAAGAAGCTTTACGTGACGATACCATTCTCGTTTCTACCATGTATGCTAATAATGAAACCGGCAGTCTCTTACCTATCGCTGAGATTGGACGTATTTTAAAAGATCATTCTGCGGCTTATCATGTAGATGCTGTTCAAGCTATCGGGAAGATTCATATCCATCCCGAGGAATTAGGAATTGATTTCCTCAGTGCTTCTGCCCACAAATTCCATGGACCAAAAGGAGTCGGATTTCTTTACGCATCGACTGGAGACTTTGATTCCTACCTTCACGGTGGGGACCAAGAACAAAAGAAACGGGCTGGAACAGAAAATCTCGCTGCTATTGTAGGCATGGTCGCTGCTCTTAAAGAAGATTTAAATGACCAAGTTGAGCATTACCAAAAACTAAGCGCGCTCAAATCTGCTTTTTTAGAAGAAATTGCAGGTCTCGAATACTATCTCAATGAAAGCAACCACCAACTACCTTATGTTGTCAACATTGGCTTTCCTGGTCAAAAAAATGATTTGCTCTTGCTACGGTTAGACCTTGAAGGAATTTCAATTTCTACCGGTTCAGCTTGTACTGCTGGTATTGTGCAAACCAGTCATGTGCTTGAAGCATTTTATGGACCAGATTCACATCGTTTGAAAGAATCTGTCCGTATCAGTCTCTCTCCCTTTAACACTGAGGAAGAACTGAAACAACTCGCACAAACCTTAAAAAATATTATTGGAGATTAATCTAATGGCATTCGAAAAAACCATTAAACTACAAAACTGCCGCTATGACTACACACTTAGCCCTACTGTCAAAAAGTTCACACTGAAAGATAATACTTTCTTTGAAACAAAGGTTGGAAACTACGAACTGACTCGTCTACTTGAAAAAGTACCTAACAGTGGTGAAGGTTTCAAACTAAAAATCATCATCAATAAAGACCTTACAGGTGCTAAACTCAACATTACTGACAAGTCTGGCCTTCGTTTGGTTAATATCTTTAAATCAGAAGACCACCACATTCATCAGGAGAAATTCTACTTCCTCATGGACAGTTTAGTAGAACGCGGTATTTTCACTAAAGAAGAAAGATAATTGACTATGTATCGACTTACCTATCAAGATAACTATCACGTAGAACGTACACTTGAATATAAGGATTACGAAGAGCTTATGTTATCTCTATCAGGCTGTGTGACCCTACCTGATACTCTCCTAATCAGCTCCTTAACGCTGAATAATAAGGTGATTTATCAAGGATTGGTTGGCGATCTCTACCGTTTTCTATCACAAGCTCATTTTTCAGATAAAAACTAAGAAATTTCTTAGTTTTTTCTTGTTTTTGTTGATTTTTTCACAATGTTTCTATAAAATAGAAGAATAGAAAGGTTGTGATTTTGTGAAAGATAAACAGTCAGCTATTCCAAAAGCAACAGCAAAAAGACTCTCTCTTTACTATCGAATTTTTAAGAGATTTCATGCAGAAAAAATCGAACGTGCCAACTCCAAGCAAATTGCAGAGGCTATCGGTATCGATTCTGCGACCGTTCGTCGGGATTTTTCCTATTTTGGTGAGCTAGGTCGTCGTGGTTTTGGTTACGATGTCAAAAAATTGATGAATTTTTTTGCTGATCTCCTAAATGATAACTCAATTACAAATGTTATGCTGGTTGGAATCGGAAATATGGGACATGCTCTTCTCCACTACCGCTTTCACGAGCGTAACAAGATGAAAATTATCATGGGCTTTGACCTAGATGACCATCCAGAAGTTGGAAGCCAGACACCTGATGGGATTCCAATCTATGGTATCTCACAGATTAAAGAAAAAATCAAAGAAGCAGATGTCAAAACTGCTATCCTAACAGTTCCAAGTGTTCAATCACAAGAAGTTGCCAATCTTTTGGTTGATGCAGGTATAAAAGGTATTCTCAGCTTTTCCCCTGTCCACCTTCACCTCCCAAAAGATGTGGTCGTTCAGTATGTCGATTTAACAAGCGAACTCCAAACTCTCCTCTATTTTATGCGTAAAGAGGATTAGAAAGCGAAAGCATTTATGGAAAAACCAGTTATTGGGATTACAGGAAATGAAAAAGCTCATCCAGATGATGACATCATGATGAGCTATGCAGCAAAGGGCTTTGTTGAAGGAGTCAAAGACGCTGGCGGAATTCCAATCATCCTACCGATTGGTGATCAAGAAATGGCTACCCATTACATCAGTATCATTGATAAGCTCATCCTAACGGGTGGGCAAAATGTTGATCCAAAATACTATGGTGAACCAAAGGCTATTGATAGTGATGACTACCACCTTCAAAGAGATATTTTTGAACTAGCACTTATCAAAGAAGCGATTAAACAAAAGAAGCCAATTTTCTCTGTTTGTCGAGGTACTCAACTTTTCAATGTCGCCATGGGAGGCACGCTACACCAAGATATCGAGGATCATTGGCAGGACTGTTCAGCCGAATACACGACCCAACGCCTCGTAACGGAACCTGATACCATTCTCCGAGAGATCTATGGAGAAATCTCTCATATCAACTCCTTCCACCACCAGAGCATTAAAGATCTAGCTTCAAATCTTAAGGTTGTAGCACATGATCCTAAAGATGGAATCATTGAGGCTGTGACAACTACGGACGGTTTCCCTTATCTTGGTGTTCAATGGCATCCTGAATTTCTCTTTGAAAACCGCCCCAAAGATAAAACATTGTTTGACTATGTTGTTAACGAACTCTAGATTAAATCAGTCTTTTCACGGTAACTAAAGTAATCCGAGTGCGAGACAATCAGATGGTCCAAGAAAACAATTCCCATCAGTTCGCAGGCTTCCTTGACTAGTTTAGTGACATGGTCGTCGTTTCGACTAGGAGATACTGCACCAGATGGATGATTGTGAACGAGAATCACTGAGGTAGCCATATGCTTGAGGGCATAGTGAAGAATTTCCCTCGGTTCAGCAATACTGCGTGTCGCGGAGCCGATAAAGATGGTCTGCTGATGGATGATTTGATTTTGAGTATTGAGATAGAGCGCCACTAGGTGCTCTTGTTTTTTGTCGCCAAGTTCCTGTTGCATTTTCTTAGCTAGTTTTTGACTGCTGAGAATACTTTCCATCTCAAGGGTTTCATGTTTGTGAATACGATGCCCTAGTTCAATCACCGCTTGTAATTCAATGGCTTTTATTCGCCCTATACCAGACAGACTCTGCAATTCCTGCAGGGTCATTTTCTTTAAATCAGTTAGACTGTTAAGACTATTCAAGACTTTCTGAGCAATTTCAAAAACATTGGCCTGACGTGTTCCTGTTCTGAGCAGAATAGCTAGTAATTCTTGATTGCTCAGAGCCTCTACTCCCTCTTTAACTAGTCTTTCTCTAGGCAAGAGTGAATCTTCTTGGAATGAAATACTGTACATAAAAATCCTCCTCATTTTATTATTCGTGAGAAGGATGGAAAATTAGATTTTTTTCTCAATTGGGGCTACACTAGCTAAGAGTTTTTTCAGACCGACTTCTGGGAAATTGATTTTCAATTCCTGAGTATCACCACTACCTGAAACTTCAAGGACTGTACCTTCACCCCATTTCTTGTGAAGTGCTATATCTCCAATAGACCAACTTGTATCAGTCGAATCTTTTTTATTTCCGGCTGCAAATTGTCCAAATGGGAGACCACTTGACTGGATAGAGCTTGGTGCGGCATTGCGTTTCCGTTCCTGAAGGGCCTGGGCTAAGCTCATACCTTGACCAAAGGCCACTCCACCACTGCTATAAGAAGCCTTGAAACTGGTATTAGCTGGTCGAGCCAAACCTTGATACTCGAGCAAGTCCGAACTAATTTCATTGATAAAACGAGTTGGACGATTATAATTGGTACGACCGAAAAGCAAGCGTGAGTTGGCATTGGTCAGATAGAGGATTTTTTCAGCACGTGTGATACCTACATAGGCCAAACGGCGTTCTTCTTCTAGCTCATCTGGATCTTCAGCTGCACGGCTAAGCGGAAAGACATTCTCCTCCATCCCAATGATAAAGACAACTGGGAACTCGAGTCCTTTCGCTGCATGGAGGGTCATCAAGGTTACTTCTGATGTCTCCTGACTGCCCGAATCCGTGTCCGCAATCAAGGCTAAGTCATTCAAGAAACGACTGAGTTTATCTAAACCTGTTTCTTCTTCTTGACTATCAGGATTGTCATCAAAGTTCTTGGTAACAGATAGGAACTCTTCGATATTTTCAACTCGCGCCTTACTTTCTAAGGTCGCTTGGGCATTGAGAATATCGATGTAACCTGTTTTTTCTAGAACAGCCTCAACCAGCTCAGTAATACTTAACTGGTCCAATTGCTCCCGCAAATTCAGAATCATATTGGCAAAATCCCAGATAGACTGGGCTGCCTTTCCTTTGATACCTGACAGCATAATATTGGTTGAAGCATCCAGCATAGACATATCTTGCATATTCGCAAAGTCTCGGATTTTCTCAACGGTTCCTGGCCCAATTCCACGTTTAGGCTCGTTGATAATACGCTCAAAACTGATATTGTCACTTAAATTAGAAATAAGATTCAGATAAGCAATAATATCACGGATTTCCTTACGGCTGTAGAACTTAGTCCCACCAACCATGGTATAAGGAATATTGGACTTGAGCAGGGCTTCCTCAATAGTACGGGATTGAGCATTAGTCCGATAAAGAACTGCAAAATCCTTATGAAGGAAGTTTTGACTACGACCAAGTTCGTCGATGGTTTTGGCTACAAAAACAGCTTCATCCTGTTCGTCATTTGCGCGATAGTAAATAATCTGCTCTCCATCCGCATTCTGGGTCCAGAGATTCTTAGGACGACGATTTTGATTGTTTTTGATGACATCGTTGGCAGCTTGGAGAATGGTTTTTGTTGAACGATAATTTTCCTCTAACAAAACGACCTTGGCGTTAGGGTAATCTTTCTCGAAATCCAAGATATTCTGCATATCAGCCCCACGCCAACCGTAGATAGACTGGTCCGCATCCCCAACAACACAGATATTTTTAAAGCGTGAAGCCAAGAGTTTGACCAATTGATACTGGGCATGGTTGGTATCTTGGTACTCATCAACATGAATGTACTGGAACTTCTGCTGATAGTAGGTCAAGACATCAGGATTCTGATCAAAGAGACGCAAAGTCAACATAATCAAATCATCAAAGTCAACGGACTCAGACTGACGAAGCTCCTTCTGATAGGCCGTATAACACTGGGCCACGATTTGTGTGTACATATCGCCAGCTTGGGCAGCATAAGCCACATCATCAATCAAGTCATTCTTGGCATTGGAAATAGTTCCCAAAATAGTCCGTTCATTCCATTTTTTAGGATCCAAGTTCAACTGCTTGAGAATGCGTTTCATGAGAGTACGTTGCTCACCAGGATCTACAATAGTGAAATTACGATTGTAGCCAATATAATCCGCATCGCGACGTAGGATCCGAACACACATGGAGTGAAAGGTCGCAATCAGACAGTCCTGGGTTGCTGGATTAAGGCTATAAGCACGCTCCTTCATCTCACGCGCAGCCTTATTGGTAAAGGTAATGGCCAAGATATTCCAAGGATTGACCATCTTTTCATCAATCAAGTAGGCGATTCTGTGAGTTAAAACTCGAGTCTTTCCAGAACCAGCACCAGCCATGATTAACAAGGGCCCTTCTGTCGTTTGCACTGCCTCAGCCTGACGGTCATTCATTCCATTCAATAATGCGTTCATTTTCTCTTCCTTACTCTTGAAGTCAATGTTTCTATTATATCAGAAATCGAGGAAAATATCTTTAGCTGGACTGATTGCGTCTAGAAGGTAAATCTTTCATCAGCTGAAGACAACGCCTCATATCTAGATAAGAAAATGAGCTTGGAAAGATTTTCCAAACTCATTTTAATTCAATTACAATATACTAGAACAAACCTAGAACGGTTCCATCACTTTCCACATCCATATTAAGAGCGGCTGGACGTTTTGGAAGTCCTGGCATGGTCATGACATCACCAGTTAGGGCAACGATAAAGCCTGCCCCTAATTTTGGTACCAATTCACGGATGGTAATTTCAAAGTTTTCTGGTGCTCCAAGTGCATTTGGATTGTCAGAGAAACTGTACTGAGTTTTAGCCATACAGATTGGTAATTTATCCCAACCATTCTGAACGATTTGAGCAATTTGCGTTTGAGCTTTCTTCTCAAAGTTCACTTTGCTACCACGGTAGACTTCAGTGACAATTTTTTCAATCTTTTCTTGGACAGAAAGGTCATTGTCATAAAGACGAGTGTAGTTGGCTGGATTTTCAGAGATTGTCTTGACAAGTGTTTCGGCAAGTGTTACACCACCTTCTGCGCCATCAGCCCAGACACTAGCCAATTCTACTGGTACATCGATTGAGGCACATAGTTCCTTCAAGGCTGAGATTTCAGCTTCTGTATCAGAAACAAATTCATTGATAGCTACAACTGCTGGAATACCGAACTTACGGATGTTCTCAACGTGGCGTTTCAAGTTAGCAAAACCAGCACGAACTGCCTCCACATTTTCCTCTGTAAGAGCATCCTTAGCTACACCACCATTCATCTTAAGGGCACGAAGGGTAGCGACGATGACAACTGCATCTGGAGATGTTGGCAAGTTTGGTGTCTTGATATCAAGGAATTTCTCAGCACCAAGGTCTGCACCAAAACCAGCTTCAGTGACTGTATAATCAGCCAAGCGAAGGGCTGTGCTTGTTGCCAAAACAGAGTTACATCCATGAGCGATATTGGCAAATGGACCACCATGTACAAAGGCAGGTGTACCGTAAATTGTCTGAACCAAGTTCGGTTTGATAGCATCTTTCAAAATCAAAGCCAAGGCACCCTCAACCTGTAAATCACCAACAGTAACTGGTGTACGGTCATAGCGATAGCCAATAACGATGCTAGCCAAGCGCTTTTTCAAATCTTCAATATCAGTCGCCAAGCAAAGAATGGCCATGATTTCTGAAGCAACGGTAATATCGAAACCATCCTCGCGTGGAATACCATTTAGAGGACCACCAAGTCCAACGGTCACATGACGAAGGGCACGGTCATTCAAGTCCACAACACGTTTCCAAAGAATACGACGTTGATCGATTCCCAGCTCATTTCCTTGGTGTAAGTGGTTGTCAATCAAGGCAGAAAGAGCATTGTTGGCAGTTGTAATGGCATGCATATCCCCGGTAAAGTGGAGGTTGATGTCTTCCATTGGAAGAACTTGGGCATACCCACCACCAGCAGCACCACCCTTAATTCCCATTACTGGACCAAGTGACGGTTCGCGAATGGCAATCATGGTTTTCTTGCCAATCTTGTTCAAGGCATCCGCAAGACCAATGGTAATGGTTGATTTCCCTTCACCTGCTGGTGTTGGATTGATGGCAGTAACCAAGATCAATTTTCCAACTGGATTGCTCTCAACTGCACGAATTTTATCAAAGCTGAGTTTAGCCTTATACTTCCCGTACAATTCCAAATCGTCGTAAGAAATACCCAATTTCTCTACAACATCAACGATTGGTTTCAACTCAATACTCTGTGCGATTTCAATATCTGTTTTCATTCAAAACTCCTCTAGCCTCTAATTTGATAATTTATTATAACACAAAACAAGATTTTTAACATCCATAAACTCTCTAAACGTTCGTAAATATCAATATTCTAGGGGGTATAATAGCGATTTTTAAATTTTTATATGCTTTTATAGTTTTAGACTATAAAGAATGTGAAGATAATCTAGTCAAGAAAAAAATTATCAATTTCAGACAAATCATGGAGAATTTTATTATCTTCAATTTCTAAACTTTCTGCCAAATCAATAGAGTACTCAAACCTAAGTTTAGTATTTATTGACAAATCAAACGAATATGCTTGTATTTCGCCCAATTTTTTATACTTTTCTATAATTTCGTTGTAAATGACAAGATAATTTTCGTCTATAGTTTTTATGTAACTATTCAGATTTTCTTTGTAATCTTGAATTATCCTTTGTTCTCTTTCATTTAATATTCCCTTACCTATCTCCCAAATTATTGAAGTAGATATTGAACCAACTACAGAACCAAGAACAGGTATTGGAATCATGATCTGACCAATACAAGCACCAATTGTTGCAAAGGAAGCATCCATTACATTTAATGTCAAAAGATTCATAAATTCATCTTGGGTTATTTCTGTAGATCTATACTTTAGAATAATGTCTATCATTCCATAAGTTGCCATAACTAAAGCACTAGCATTTGGAGCACTAATACCAAAGACATTTGTTAATCCGTAAATGGAATAACCAGATATTGCCCCCTTTACAACTCCTTCAGCTGTGTCCAATCCACAATCTAACCAATCTGATTGTTCTAATTCAAAAATATTTTTTCCTTCTTTGTATTTCCCATACACAGTCGACATTAATGCTAAACCACCCTGTAAAAAAGCTGCGTTTCTTGCAACCTTGTTAGCTTCTTTTAAATTTGGTAATGCATGTTTTTGGGCCACTAATCTTTTTTTATTTAATTCTTGTTGTTTTAGTCTGACTGTTTTACGAATATTCTTCTCTTCGGAATCTAAAAGAGATTGAATTGAATTTTTTTGAGCGTCTTTATAATCTAGAGCAGAGGATTTCATCCAAGATTTGTACGAAGTAAGTCCCTTCCTTTCAGTGATATCATTAATCATTTGGCGTATATCCGTAATTTGTTTAATGGATAATCTCTTGCCATTCAATTCAACTTCTTTTGCTCCAGCCATTATTTTTTCAAATACTTGAACGTGATCTTTTGGAAACATCATTTTCATTTTTGAACTGTAATGAAACGATTGAGCTAGTTCATCACGTAAATTACCATAAAACTTCATTTGAATGGTATTTCTACCAATTAATAAATCGGCTGGTCCATTATCATTCAATACTTTGACAATAGGATTTAACCCTTCGATGGCTCTCCTCGCATTTACAATCCCTGCTTCTGCAAATTCAGCGATGAAGCCGTGACCACCATAATCTCCTCCACGCTTCTTTAAAATAACGTCTTCAATTTTGTCTCTCGTATAGTTTAAAATCTTTGAGGCATTGTCCTTGTTTAAGATGACTTTGCGTGCTTCATCCTCTATGATTTTCATAGCAATTTGTAAGTCCTGAATCCTTAAATTATTTAAATAATTAACATATGCACCAATACCTTGGTTAAAAGCCTGATTAAAAATCTGATTACTCATTTATTCTAATTTCCTTATTTACCATAGCAGTCAATGATAGAGTTGAATTCACTAAAGCACCTGCTTGATATTTTTCATCTTCAGTAAATAAGCTATAGTCCATTCCAGTTAAAGATGAATTGGCTAAATGAATTCCTTCTGTTTGTTTTTCAGTTAGTTCTATTAATTCCGTAACTTCTATTACTTTTTCTTTAAGTTGTCTAGCCAACAATTCTACCTTTTTCTGTTCCTCCATAGCCTCTTTTGCAACTTCTTCATTTTTCCTATTAGCTACTACACCAGCGCCTATAGAAGCGGTCAACATAGCGCCTGCAATTCCCCAACCGACAGGACCAGCCAATGCTAAAAATGCGTTACCGGCTGCCACTCCACCGCCACCAGCTGCTACACTTCCACCACCTAACCAAGCCAGAGCGGCGCTATTTGCTGCAGCACCTGACAAACTTGAAATTGCAGTACCTGTTGATGCAACACCAAATGTAGTTGCAACACCCATAGCGGCAGTAGGCCCTAAAGTTGCAACAGTTACTCCTAATGCGCTAAGTGAAGCCGTAGCCGCTGTGCTACCACTTGCTAATTCAGCTTCCTTAATTGACTGTGAAATAGCAATTTGCTTGTCTTCAAAATTTTGAATTTCAACATCAATTGCTTCTAATTTTGTTTCAAACTCTTTTGGTTTATTTGCTAGTTTGTTAATTCTTTCTTCAACAATTTTTACAACTTTGATAGCTTTATCCCTAACCTGATAAAGCTCTATTGATTTATTAGCCAAGCTATCAGCTTCCTCATTATAATAACTAATAGCTTCATTATATCCATCAACAGCTTCTTGTCTTAGTTTAGAATTAAAAAGGTCTACCGATTCAATTTGTTCTTTTGTATTATTTGCTATTTTCCCAGCTTCGTTAAATGTTTCAAAAGTCACATTAGTTATCTGATGTGCTACATCTCCGGCAACTCCAACAGCTTTCTCTGAGACGTCTGAGACAACATTACCAACTTGGCCTGATACTTCACCTATAGTTTTTACAGATTCTGTAATAACCTCTCCAGTAAATTTACTCGCTTCATTTAAGGCGTCGCTAGTAGCAGAACCGACATCATTCAATACTTTACCAGCTTCCTTTGCAATGTTGTCTGCAAATTTAAAAAAATCCATAATAATACCCCTTTTAATTTACTTAGATTCATTATCTTATTTATTACTATAAATGTCAATAATAATATATTTTTCTTTTAAATGCTTTCTTTGACTTGCATATCATTTTTGTGTACAATAGTGCTATGAAAATTTTAGTCACATCGGGCGGTACCAGTGAAGCTATCGATAGTGTCCGCTCTATTACTAACCATTCTACAGGTCGTTTAGGAAAAATCATCACAGAAACCTTGCTTGCTGCAGGGCATGAAGTTTGTTTGATAACGACAAAACGAGCTCTTAAGCCAGAAGCTCATCCCAACCTAAGCATTCGAGAAATTGACAATACCAACGACCTTCTAGTTGTGATGCAAGAACTTGTTAAGGAATATCGGGTCTTAATCCACTCAATGGCTGTGTCTGACTACACACCTGTTTATATGACGGGACTTGAGGAAGTTCAGGCTAGCTCTAATTTAGAAGAATTTTTAAGCAAGCAGAATCATCAAGCGAAGATTTCTTCAACTGATGAGGTTCAGGTCTTATTCCTGAAAAAAACACCCAAAATCATCTCTTTGGTCAAAGAATGGAACCCTGACATTCATCTGATTGGTTTCAAACTATTGGTTGATGTCTCTGAGGATTATCTCATTAAGATCGCACGAAAGAGTCTTATCAAGAACCAAGCAGACTTGATCATTGCAAATGACCTGACTCAAATTTCAGCAAACCAGCATCAAGCAATCTTTGTTGAGAAAGAGGAACTCCAAACCGTTCAAACCAAAGAGGAAATCGCAAACCTCCTCCTTAAAAAAATTCAAGCATACGATTCATAGAAAGGAAAGCCATGGCAAATATTCTCATCGCAGTGACAGGTTCCATTGCCTCCTATAAAGCAGCTGATCTAGTCAGTTCCTTGAAGAAACAAGGCCATCAGGTCACTGTCTTAATGACTGAGGCAGCGAGAGAGTTTATCCAACCGTTGACACTACAGATCCTCTCTCAAAATCCTGTCCACCTTGATGTCATGAAGGAACCTTATCCTGATCAAGTCAATCATATCGAACTAGGCAAAAGAACTGACCTTTTTATTGTAGCCCCAGCTACTGCTAATACCATCGCAAAGTTAGCCCATGGATTTGCGGACAACATGGTGACAAGTACAGCACTTGCCCTGCCAGACCACGTCAAAAAGTTAGTCGCACCAGCCATGAATACAAAGATGTATGACCATCCGGCAACTCAGGCTAACCTAAAAACATTAGAGACCTATGGTTATCAGATTATCTCTCCAAAAGAATCTCTACTAGCCTGTGGCGATCACGGCAAAGGCGCCCTAGCTGACCTGAATACTATATTAGAAAGAATAAAGGAAACCCTCGATGAACAAACGCTCTAACATTGCCCCAATTGCTATCTTTTTTGCAGTTATGCTCGTTATCCACTTTTTGAGCTCTCTCCTATTTAATCTTTTCCCATTTCCAATTAAACCAACTATCGTTCATATTCCAGTAATCATTGCTAGTATCATTTACGGCCCACGAGTTGGTGTTACACTTGGTTTCTTGATGGGACTGCTAAGCTTAACGGTAAACACGATTACCATCCTTCCAACCAGCTACCTCTTTTCTCCATTCGTACCGAACGGAAACATCTATTCTGCGATTATCGCTATTGTCCCTCGCATTTTGATCGGTCTGACACCTTACTTGGTCTATAAACTGATGAAAAATAAAACTGGGCTAATCCTAGCTGGTGCCCTTGGTTCCCTTACCAACACCGTCTTTGTCCTTGGGGGAATCTTCTTCCTTTTTGGAAATGTCTTCGACGGCAATATCCAAAAACTCCTAGCAACCGTTATTTCTACAAACTCAATCGCTGAATTGATTATCTCAGCTATCCTAACTGTAGCGATTGTCCCACGTCTCGAAACTCTGAAGAAATAAAAAAACAACTCCACTTTCGTCCTGAAGGTGGAGTTTAGCATTTAAAACATGAGAAACATCAATAGAATGTGAAAGCCAAAGCGCAGGAGATGATACGAAAGAGGGGTAGGTTGCTGGCTTTTCTGACTATCCAAATATAGGGTTAGTGATAGAAAAATCAAACCAAATGCAATCACCAATCTGACGAAATAAGCAATTTCGAGTATTGCTGCCATCAAAAGAAAACCTAATAACGGAAGGCTAAAAAGTGAAACAGCCAGGCCACTTACTAATAGAGAGAGTAGCGAAAGGACCAATAAACTATAAACTAGGAAACGAGTCCAACCTGAGACTACTTTCCCTTCACTTTTCTGTTTTGACATCATCACGATTACCACGATTAGGTAAACAAAAAGGATCATCACAATTTCTCCTCAGTTCCTATTATTCTTTACCACATTTTAACCAAATTTTCCTGAAAAATCAATAATGCTCCTTGACTTGATTGGTGATTTATTGTACTATACTTGTGTATATACAGATAAATGGAGGTTCTTATGGATATACGGAAAAAAACGCAGTTTATGACTATGACTGCCCTACTCACTGCAATAGCGATTTTGATTCCAATCATTATGCCTTTTAAAATCGTTATCCCACCGGCTTCTTACACCTTGGGAAGTCATATCCCCATCTTTATCGCCATGTTTCTTTCGCCTTTGATGGCTGCTTTTGTAATTATTGCTTCTAGTCTTGGTTTCCTGATGGCAGGTTATCCGCCTGTTATTGTACTTCGTGCCTTCTCTCACATTGTTTTTGGTACTTTGGGGGCTTTGTACTTAAAAAAATTCCCTGAAACCTTGGATAAACCAAAGGCATCTTGGATTTTTAACTTTGTTTTGGGTGTTGTTCATGCTATCGCTGAAGTAATAGCTTGTATCATCTTTTATGCTACTTCAGGGACAAATGTTGAAAATATGTTTTATGTTCTCTTTGTCCTAGTTGGTTTTGGCACAATCGTCCATAGTATGGTAGACTATACATTAGCACTAGCTGTCTATAAAGTGCTTCGAAAACGTCGCTAAAAGGAAAAACTATGACAAAGGATCGCAAACAAGCTCTTCTCAAACTGTTAAAAGAGGCGCCAAAAGCTCTCAATGGTCAAACCTTGGCTGAACACTTCCATGTTACGCGCCAGGTCATTGTACAGGACATCGCTATTCTCCGAGCAGATGGAGCTCCTATCCTATCCACCAATCGTGGTTATATCTACAAAGAAAATGATGCCAGCCCCTACGTGCACAAGCTCTTTAAAGTGAAACATGAACTGGAAGAAATCGGACAGGAACTTCTAGCTATTGTAGATAATGGCGGACGCGTTCAAAATATCTTAATCGATCATCCCGTTTATGGCGAAATTGAAACCCTACTCAAACTCACCTGCCGCCGAGATGTCCAGCACTTTCTGGAACAAGTCGAGAATTCAGACTTTAGACCCCTTTCTGAATTGACAGACGGCATCCATTACCACCTTGTTGAAGCAGAAACACAACAAGACCTCCACTATATCGAGGAGGCCTTGGATCAGTTAGGTTATTTGGTAAAAGACTAGAAAATTTCTTTCTCCCAGCCGTCCTCTGTACGGTGGCGATAGAAGAACTCTGACTTGTCAGGTGCTTCCATCATTTCCATCAAAGGCAACATATCATAGGCCAGTTCCAAGTTTGGAATCTGGTCTTTTTGCACCCAACATACTTCTCCTTCTTCTGAAGATTGGAGATTTCCAGTAAACTCTGTCGCTTTATAGCAAACGACGATGTAGCGCCCACCTGTATCTAAGGGCCAGTTTTTAATGCCGACCAGTTGGGGATTTTGAATGGTCAAGCCAGTTTCTTCGTATATTTCACGAATGACAGACTCGGCAAAGGCCTCGCCATTCTCAACATGTCCTCCTGGAAAGGCATAGCCAGACCAGCGATTGTTTTCAGGAGAGCGATATTGCATTAGGACTTTACCTCGCGCCTTATCTTCGACAAGGCAGATGTTTGTTAGGATTGTTTTTTGGGAACGTGACATGGATTCACTCACTTTCTATTTGTTATTATTCATCTCGATATTTTACTTCGGACTTCATGATAAAGGGATTGATCAATTCATGATGGTCATAAGTAGTACGGGCCAAAAAACCTCTAGCAATGATGATTTCCTTATCTTCTATGCGATAGTCTATATTGATAGGGACGGCTGGATCCTAGATAACTGATAAAACAAAGAATGCTGCAAACCAAAGGTAAAATGTCACCAATCCACTAAATATTTGAAAAATAAGGTGATACCATTTAGCATCTCTTGTTCTATAAAAGATTTTCCAAGGATGGATTAGGAAGGTCAAACAAAGAATGAAAAACCAACTATTCCATAAAACTGGCGTAAAAGATAGTCCAAAAACTAACAAGATCAAATGAAGAACCACAAAAGCTAGCAAAGCCAAATAGAGTGTTTTAAATGAAAATAACTTAGTTCGATTTTCTTTTGTCATGATTATTCCTCTTTTTGTCCTTATATTTCAAAATGACCATTAATATCGCTGGAATGATGAAAAAGATTAGATAGGTAGCAATTGGAAGCCAGATGTAGCGATAATCGATAGATAATAGGGAAGGAATTTTTTTAACATTTCTCCCTTTCACCCCAACAAGTAAGTGGAGGAGAAAAATAGGTCCGTTTATGAATAGAAAAGTTTCTAAAAATCCTTGTACTGAAGCCTTATTGCTAAAACCATCTCTAAAAATACCTTGATAGAGTGTGTGCACCAAAAAGACAAAATTCATAATAATTGGTAAGAGATAGGACATTTCTTGATATGGTTTCGGGATAAGTGACGTCCCGAACAACACATACATGATACCAAAAATAGATAATAATATTATACCACCATCCATAAAAGAAGCAATCTTTGAATGTCTTTCTAGCCACAAGTGGACGTGAGCTATCAAAGAATACTTTTTCTGGATTTTTCTCATTTGTCTGTTCTGTTGTTTGACCTTCTTTGGTTTCTTAATCTTTCGTTCCATTTGCGCCTCCTTCTGCTCTTTTCTATCCGTATAATCAAAAGCAAAATGCCCAGCCCCAAGAAAAAGAAAAAGAGATAACTTACAATAGGGACCCAGACATAGGCTGGATCCATAGAAATTATGGGAGGGAAATTCGTTGACTTACGACGTCCTAGCCAATTCAGACCTACCAAGAGATGAAAGGGAAAAAGAAGACCATTGAACCCAATAAATCCCCATGAAAAGTAACGCCATTTCTGAAGTTTATCACTACTAAAACGAAAGACAAGGAAATAGGTTGATAAGATCAGAAGGATAAGATTGAAGCTTAAGGGGGAAAGATAGTTCATGTTCGGTAATGGGTAACTAATGTAAGAGGCGGCAAGAAATGATACAAACATAGATCCAAATAACACACTCGTATCCAAAAGTTGAGCAATCCTTCTGTGCCTTTCCATCCAAAGAAAAATCCTCTTAGTCCAAGAAGGCTTTTCTTTTGTCTTGTACTTCATTTGCCTACTCATCTTCATTTTCATCTACTCCTTTTTTTGAGCCTTTAGAGAGAAAGAAGATTGCCAGAGTTAACATCAAGACTAGAAGGTAGACAACAATAGGAAACCAGATATAGGACGACTCCAGTGAAAACAAAGGTGACAGAACAACTCTTCCTCTTTTTCTCACGCCAATCAGTTGAAAAATGAAGCTAAGGATATTGATATAAATAAAGGGTTCACAAAATCTTTTAAGGGTCCTTTCTTTTTCCGTTTTCACTGACAAAAAGAGAGCATAGAACCTATTACCCAAGATAAAAAGATTCAATTGCAAGGGAAACAAGAGCTCTCTGTACCGAAAATCAGCTGGAATGCTTTTGTTCTGTGATGTTGTAAATTCTATAACTAGGAACAAGATGATATAAAAGATAATATCAAGCATAAATTTGATAAATCGATGTCCTTGTAACCAAAAACGAACAGAATCTAACCCTGATGACTTCTTATAATTCTTCTCTTTCAATTTCATAATAACTTCCCTCTATTTAAAATATCTGCTATAACGTAATCGTTTGTTGATTGTGCAAGCTGAAAATAAATCCATTTTTAAGAATAGGTGAGCTAAGCTCAAAGCCAAACTTTAAGATTTAAAACTTTCCAATTAAGTTTGCATTATCTATTTTAATCTCACTAAATTCTCTCAAACCACCTTCTGCTTTATGTCACCCTCAGCTTAACGATAAGGGATTTTTGAACTTTCTATCTCTATATCAGGATTGGCAAGTTTGAGATAAGGAGCAATATAGTCTGTATCCGTAACCTTTGGACCTAGAATAACTTTTGAGTATTTCAAAGGAAGTAAATTGATATATACGAATAAATCGTATCTACCATTATCTTTCGGGCTTAATACGATATACTGCCTAAAATCATTATAGTTAACTTTATCAAAATTTTCTAATCCAATTTCTTCCTTCTTAAAGTATTTCTCATTTGATGAATCATTAACATCTCTTTTAATAATATTTTGTATAGCTGTATCATCTAAATTAATTAAAATACGATACTCCATTTCATACTCATAGTCTTTAACTTTGAAAAGGTAAGAAATCTTCTTTAATTTCTCAGCAAAACCTATTAATTCTTTTTCAGCTTTAAGCTCTTGTAATTTTTCAAAAATTTGTTTTAACTTAGAAAGAGATTTATCGACATCCGATTCTTCTTTCTTATATGAGTTCAAATCTAAATAATGAATTTTAACAAACTCAATGTATTTATGTGCAACAATGCCTTCAAGATAAGTATTATCATATTCAAGAAATGCACCTTGAGAGGAATCAGCATACTCCTTCCACATAGGTAAACTATCAGATACCGTGGTTAGAGAAGATATAAAAACATTGGAAGTTTGATATTGTTTGAAAAACGTATTATCTATACCCAAATAATCATATATTACTTTTCCTTCCATCGGGTCATTTAACTGTTTTAGATTAGTAAGTCGTAAAAATGGAGGTTGAGTTTCAGAATTATTTTCATTTTTCCAGTCAGCTTTTATGAGAAAATTTGTTAAGGTATCAATCTTAGTATAATGTCCAAAGGAACCAATTTCTTTTAACTCTGTAGCATCAACAGTCAATTTAGAACGTATATAATATATAATCTTGTCCGCTTGTTCTAAAAGCTGATCAGCGTCTAATGACGAGATAGATTCTGGATCACTTTTCTCATTTAAATAATCATTATCATACTTCTCAATTAACTTAATAGCTTGGTTTCGGATGATATCCGAATCATTTTCTTCTGCTATCTTTCGAACAACATCAATCGAATTTGTAATTATGTCATCAAAGTGTCTTAACACAAAATCCAAATATTTCCCAACATAATCAGATTGAGGGTTATTGATATAATAGTTATTTATTATCTCTAAGTGCTCAAATTGAAAAAGTGAAACAAGCTCATCTAATCGGAAATACGCATATATAGCAGCTTCAAAACCATTATATTCAAATATAAATCTGATCAATGATTCATATTTCCTCTTAAAATAGATTCTTCTTTCTTCTGGTAAACTATTTTGTTCAAATAATTTATAAAAAACTGTAAGCATGCTAGGAGCGAGTAATTTAGCTTCCTCAAAACCATCATCTAACACTAATTCAAGAATTTTTAGAAAATAACTTCCATCTTCAAACAATATCGAATATTCTTCATATTCCTTCGTAAAAAATAAATATCTATACAAAACAATAAAATATTCAAAATTTTCAAACCAATCAAATAACTGGACATTATTTAATAATATTTTATTTAGTGTAACTAATATATTTTTTGCTGTGGTCTTACCTATTTTTTCTATTAAATTCATACAAACAGACAAGACACTTCCAGCATATTTCAATTGTTCTTCTTCGGATAACTCTAAATATTGATTAGTAAAGTTTTTAAGTTCGTATTTCAGTTTATTTTCGTCCAACGAGTCAAAATGATTCTTTAATTCAGATTCACTAAATTCACCTGTAAAATAATTTAACTCTTTCATTTTATCTCCTTCTAAAATTCTAACCCAACGCCTTCACTTTCAACATCATATCACGTATCTGAGCAGCCAGTTCAAAATCAAGCACTTCGACGGCTTCTTGCATTTGTTTTTCCAGTTTCTTGACGAGTTCCTTGCGCTCTTGTTTGTTGAGGCTATTGATATCGACTTCCTTGTCCTCTTCCTTAGCAACTTCCTTAGTTACGGCGATTAGATCAAGGATAAGTTCAGTAAACCTTAAGTTCTCAGTGAAGTGTATATTTTAATGCCTCTTGCTCCTATTTTAATAAGACAATAAAGTTTTAAGTCTGTTTAAGATTTTTAACACTCTTTATTAAAGTAAGAATATACGCCATTAATTTATTTCTAAAATACTCAATCATAGCGCCAGAAAAGAACAGGGCCAGTGTCATAACTAGAATCATAATGACAAAAATGGGAAATTCTTGTTCTTCAACTAAAGTATGGATGGTTGGTATAATTCTTCTAAAAATAAGAGGATGTACATGAAACAGATAAACCCCCAAAGTTAGTGGAGATATTAAAAGAACTAGTCTCTTAAAAGTTAAGGGAATATCTTTAATATTCAAGAAGAGTAAAAATATTGCTATTCCTTGCAGTGTGACCGTAGGAGAAATATAACTTCTCCACTGTTCGAAACCAAGCCAGCACAATATAAAAGTTAAACTAGTTAGAAATAAAATGAATCCACTAACATTACGTAATTGAAAACGACTTTCGTAATTTGATTTTCTAATTATTGCTCCTATAGTGTACAAAAGAATCATCCATAATACACTATATCCACCCCACAAGCCCAGAATATCTTGTTTAAATACTGTGGGTATGACAGAAAAGTATATAAATGCTCCACTAACAATTGGAAGCAATTGTTCTTTTTTCAATGTCAGCACTGCTTGATTCAAAAATGGTGCAATTAAGACTAAACCAAAATAGCAACTCATATACCAATACTGTCCATGACTTATTGGAGTTAAAGCTGAAAACCAATCACTTAAGTTAACAGATGATTTTGAAAAAATAGCAAATACAAAAGTAATTGAAATAGTATAGAAAATAATCTGTATCCAAAAACTAAACATTTTTTTATAACTAAATTGTGAATAAAGACCGACATACCCACTGATTAAAATATAAATATTTACAGCTGAATATGAGAAAGCTTCTAAAAAATTTGCAAAAATATAGTAAAGATCTTTTTGACTATCAACTTTCTCCAAAATTCCTCCCATACCTAAAACATGTAAGTTGCAAATCATCAACATAGCTAGAATTCTACAACATTCAATGCCTATGTGTTTAGTTTTTTTTGCTGTCATATTATGTCTTTCTATATATTTCTATTTCTTTATAATTTTTTCAGTTTAACGCCTTCACTTCCAACATCATATCACGAATCTGAGCTGCGAGTTCAAAGTCAAGCACTTCGACGGCTTCTTGCATTTGTTTTTCGAGTTTTTTAACGAGTTCCTTGCGCTCTTGTTTGTTGAGACTATTGATATCGACTTCCTTGTCCTCTTCCTTAGAAACTGCCTTGGTCACGGCAATAAGATCACGGATTTCTTTCTTAATGGTTTGTGGGACGATATCATGCTCTTCATTATAAGCCATCTGGATTTTCCGACGGCGGGCCGTTTCATCAATGGCACGTTGCATAGACTGGGTCATCGTGTCCGCATACATGATGACATGTCCTTCACTATTACGGGCAGCACGTCCAATGGTCTGGATGAGGCCACGCTCGTTACGAAGGAAACCTTCCTTGTCAGCATCGAGAATGGCAACCAAACTCACTTCAGGAACGTCAATCCCTTCACGGAGCAGGTTAATTCCGACCAAGACATCAAAGACACCCAAACGTAGGTCACGGATAATCTCCGTTCGTTCCAAGGTCTTAATATCCGAGTGCATGTACTTGACCTTGATGCCCATTTCTTTGAAGTAGTCGGTCAAGTCTTCTGCCATTTTCTTGGTCAAGGTGGTAATAAAGGTCCGTTCATTCTTTTCAACACGGGCACTGATTTCACCTAGGAGGTCATCAATCTGTCCCATAGTCGGACGAACTTCCACCTCTGGGTCTAGAAGCCCTGTCGGACGAATGATTTGCTCAATCACTGTCTCGGTCTGTTCATTTTCATAGTCACCTGGTGTCGCTGAAACATAAACAATCTGGTGAACATGACTCTCAAACTCCTCACGACGGAGAGGACGATTGTCCAAGGCTGACGGTAAACGGAAACCATAATTAACTAGCATTTCCTTACGCGAACGGTCTCCATTGTACATACCTTTGATTTGCCCCATAGTCATGTGACTTTCATCAATCATAATCAAGAAATCATCTGGGAAGAAGTCAAGAAGCGTATAAGGAGGCTCTCCTTCACTACGACCATCCATGTGGCGTGAGTAGTTCTCAACCCCATTTGTATACCCCATCTCACGCAGCATTTCAATATCATACTCTGTGCGCTGTTTCAAACGCTGGGCTTCTAGCAGTTTGCCTTCCTTTTCAAAGACAGCCAACTGCTCCTCCAACTCTGCCTGAATCTTAGCAATCGCAACCTCCATGTGGTCATCATTGGTCACAAAGTGAGTGGCAGGGAAAATCGCCAAATGATCCACTTCTCCCAATACCTGACCTGTCAAAGCCTCAACTTCACGAATACGGTCGATTTCGTCTCCGAAAAATTCTACTCTAAAAGCGTGTTCATCACGAGAAGCTGGGAAAATCTCCACCACATCTCCGCGAACGCGAAATCTTCCCCGTTGGAAATCAATATCATTGCGTTCAAACTGTATATCTACCAAGTCATTCAAGAGTTTATCACGAGAAATCTCCAGACCTGGACGGAGACTAACGACGCTATCAGAATATTCCTTTGGCGAACCCAAACCATAGATACAAGAGACTGAAGCCACTACGATGACATCATTGCGCTCCAGAAGTGCTGAAGTCGCTGAGTGTCGAAGCTTGTCAATCTCATCATTGACAGAGCTATCCTTTTCAATATAAGTATCACTCGAAGGGACATAGGCCTCAGGTTGGTAATAATCATAGTAAGACACAAAGTACTCAACAGCATTTTCAGGGAAAAATTCCTTGAACTCCCCATAGAGCTGACCAGCTAGTGTTTTGTTATGGGCAATGACCAAAGTTGGTTTATTGACTTTGGAAATGACCTGACTCATGGTATAGGTCTTCCCTGTACCCGTCGCCCCCATCAGAATCTGAGCCTTTTCTCCACCCTCGATATGGTCAACCAACTGCTCAATCGCTTGTGGTTGATCTCCTGAAGGTTGGTATTTTGATACTAGTTTAAATTTATTATCTGTAATTCGATTTATCATGATTGCCTCATCTGCTTTTTTCTATCCTTCTATTTTACCATAAATTTACTTTTCAGACTCCTCTCTAAGTTGATAAGAGCAAGGATTCTATGTTACATTTTCTTACATAAAATCCATAAAATTTGCCTTTTCATTCATTTTCTGATATAATGGGAAAATATTCAGAAAAGGAGACTAAAAATGAAGAAAAAAATACTAGCATGTTTGCTCATTTTATTTCCCATTTTCTCACTAGGTATGGCAAAAGCTGATACTGTTAAGATTGTGTCTGATACAGCTTACGCACCTTTTGAGTTTAAAGATTCAGATCAAACCTATAAAGGGATTGATGTTGATATTATCAATAAAGTCGCAGAAATCAAAGGGTGGAACATCCAAATGTCTTATCCTGGCTTTGATGCAGCTGTAAATGCGGTGCAGTCAGGCCAAGCAGATGCTATTATGGCAGGTATGACAAAAACAAAAGAACGTGAAAATGTCTTTACCATGTCTGATACATATTATGATACAAAAGTTGTCATTGCTACCACAAAGGCAAATAAAATCACCAAATATGAGGAACTTAGCGGAAAAACAGTTGGAGTTAAGAACGGAACTGCCGCCCAACGTTTCCTCGAAAGTATCAAAGATAAATACGGTTTCTCTATTAAAACCTTTGATACAGGTGATTTGATGAATAACAGTCTAAGTGCTGGTGCTGTAAATGCCATCATGGATGATAAACCTGTTATTGAGTATGCGATTAACCAAGGACAAGATCTCAGCATCAATATGGATGGTGAGGCTGTTGGAAGCTTTGCCTTTGGTGTCAAGAAAGGAAGCAAGTATGAACACTTGGTTACCGAGTTTAACGAAGCCCTAGCACAAATGAAAAAGGATGGTAGCTTGGAGCAAATCATCCAAAAATGGACCGCTTCTACAACTACGGCAAGCCCAACGACAACTACTGCTGCTGGACAAAAAGCTACTCCAGTGAAAAGCAAGTACATTATTGCCAGCGACTCATCTTTTGCCCCATTCGTCTTTCAAAATTCAAGCAATCAATACACTGGTATTGATATGGACCTCATCAAGGCCATTGCCAAAGATCAAGGTTTTGAAATTGAAATTACCAACCCAGGATTTGACGCAGCAATCAGTGCTGTTCAAGCAGGACAAGCAGATGGTATCATTGCTGGTATGTCTGTAACAGATGCCCGTAAGGAAACCTTTGACTTCTCAGAATCATACTACACAGCAAATACGATTCTCGGTGTGAAAGAATCAAGCACAATTGCTTCTTATGAAGACCTCAAGGATAAAACTGTCGGTGTTAAAAACGGAACTGCCTCTCAAACCTTCCTTACTGAGAACCAAAGCAAATACGGTTATAAGATTAAAACCTTTGCAGATGGCGCTTCTATGTATGACAGTCTGAATACTGGATCTATCGATGCCGTGATGGATGATGAGCCAGTTCTCAAATATTCTATCAGCCAAGGTCAAAAATTGAAAACACCAATCGCTGGAACTCCAATCGGTGAAACTGCCTTTGCGGTTAAAAAAGGAACAAATCCTGAATTGATCCAGATGTTCAATAACGGACTTGCGAACCTCAAAGCTAACGGAGAATTCCAAAAGATTCTTGACAAGTATCTAGCTAGCGAAACTTCAACTGACTCTACAAGTACGGTTGACGAAACTACTATCTGGGGCTTGCTTCAAAACAACTACAAACAACTTCTTAGTGGACTTGGAATCACTCTTGCTCTAGCTCTTATCTCATTTGCAATTGCCATTGTCATCGGGATTATCTTTGGTATGTTTAGCGTTAGTCCATACAAATCTCTTCGTCTAATCTCTGAGATTTTCGTTGATGTTATTCGCGGTATCCCATTGATGATTCTTGCAGCCTTCATTTTCTGGGGAATTCCAAACTTCATCGAGTCCATTACAGGCCAACAAAGTCCAATTAATGACTTTGTAGCTGGTACTATTGCCCTCTCACTCAATGCTGCTGCTTATATCGCTGAAATTGTTCGTGGTGGGATTCAAGCTGTTCCAGTTGGGCAAATGGAGGCCAGCCGCAGTCTTGGTATCTCTTATGGAAAAACCATGCGTAAGATTATCTTGCCACAAGCGACTAAATTGATGTTGCCAAACTTTGTCAACCAATTCGTTATCGCTCTCAAAGATACAACCATCGTGTCTGCTATCGGTCTGGTGGAACTTTTCCAAACTGGTAAGATCATCATCGCCCGTAACTACCAAAGTTTCAAGATGTATGCAATCCTTGCTATCTTCTATCTTGTAATTATCACGCTTTTGACTAGACTAGCGAAACGCTTAGAAAAGAGGATTCGATAATGGCAAAACTAAAAATTGATGTAAATGATTTGCATAAGTATTATGGAAAAAACGAAGTTTTAAAAGGAATTACAACTAAATTCTATGAAGGAGATGTTGTCTGCATCATCGGTCCTTCTGGTTCTGGTAAATCCACTTTCCTCCGTAGCCTTAACCTTCTCGAGGAGGTAACGAGTGGCCACATCACAGTGAATGGTTATGATTTGACTGAAAAATCAACCAATGTCGACCATGTTCGCGAAAACGTGGGAATGGTCTTCCAACACTTCAACCTCTTCCCACACATGTCCGTCCTAGAAAATATCACTTTTGCACCTATTGAACACAAACGGATGACCAAAGAAGAAGCTGAAAAATTGGGGATGGAGTTGCTTGAAAAGGTTGGACTAGCAGATAAAGCTAATGCCAACCCAGATAGCCTTTCAGGTGGTCAGAAACAACGTGTAGCTATCGCGCGTGGACTTGCCATGAATCCTGATATCATGCTCTTTGATGAGCCAACTTCCGCTCTGGACCCTGAAATGGTTGGAGATGTACTGAATGTTATGAAGGAATTGGCGGAACAAGGCATGACCATGATTATCGTAACCCATGAGATGGGATTTGCTCGTCAGGTGGCTAACCGTGTTATCTTTACGGCTGATGGTGAATTCCTAGAAGATGGAACTCCAGATCAAATCTTTGACAACCCGCAACACCCTCGTCTAAAAGAGTTCTTGGACAAGGTCTTAAATGTATAAAACAAAACTGTAAGGTTCTCCTTACAGTTTTTTAATTGCGTATTGGATTTTTTGTTTTTTTTGAAAATTATGATAAAATAAAAACTATGATAATGAGGAAATCTCATCCCTAGTCCAACTAGGAAAAAATATAGAAATTAGGTAGCTAGATGTCATCAAAGGTTATTGTTACAATTTTCGGTGCGAGTGGAGATTTAGCTAAACGCAAACTCTACCCTTCCCTTTTCAGACTCTATAAATCAGGCAATCTCTCTGAGCATTTTGCTGTTATTGGAACAGCTCGTAGACCTTGGAGTAAGGAATATTTTGAATCTGTAGTTGTTGAGTCCATCCTTGATTTGGCAGATAGTACCGAGCAAGCCCAAGAATTTGCTAGCCACTTCTACTATCAAAGCCATGATGTGAACGATACGGAACATTACATTGCTTTGCGCCAATTACAAGCTGAGCTTAACGAAAAATACCAAGCTGAACACAATAAGCTCTTCTTCTTGTCTATGGCACCTCAGTTCTTTGGAACTATTGCCAAGCACCTCAAATCTGAAAACATTGTTGATGGCAAAGGTTTTGAGCGCTTGATCGTTGAGAAACCATTTGGTACAGACTACGAAACAGCTAGCAAACTCAACGAAGATCTCCTTGCGGCCTTTGATGAGGAGCAAATCTACCGTATCGACCATTACCTAGGTAAAGAGATGATTCAGAGTATCTTTGCTGTTCGTTTTGCCAACATGATCTTTGAGAATGTTTGGAATCGCGAACACATCGATAATGTTCAGATTACCTTTGCAGAGCGCTTGGGTGTAGAAGAACGTGGTGGCTACTATGATCAATCTGGTGCCCTTCGTGATATGGTGCAAAACCATACTCTCCAACTTCTTTCTCTTCTAGCCATGGACAAACCAGCTAGCTTTACAAAAGATGAGATTCGTGCTGAAAAGATAAAGGTCTTTAAAAACCTCTATCATCCAACTGAGGAAGAATTGAAAGAACAGTTTATCCGTGGTCAGTATCGCTCTGGTAAAATCGATGGCATGAAATACATTTCCTATCGTAGCGAGCCAAACGTCGATCCTGAATCTACAACAGAAACCTTTGCATCTGGTGCCTTCTTTGTAGACAGCGATCGTTTCCGCGGTGTTCCCTTCTTTTTCCGTACTGGTAAACGTCTGACTGAAAAAGGAACTCATGTCAATATCGTCTTTAAGCAAATGGACTCTATCTTTGGAGAACCATTAGCACCAAATATCTTGACCATCTATATCCAACCAACTGAAGGATTCTCTCTCAGCCTCAATGGGAAGCAAGTCGGTGAAGAATTCAACCTGGCACCAAGCTCTCTGGATTACCGTACAGATGCTACTGCTACTGGGGCCTCACCAGATCCATACGAGAAATTAATCTACGATGTCTTGAACAACAACTCAACCAATTTTAGCCACTGGGATGAGGTAAGTGCTTCTTGGAAATTGATTGACCGTATCGAAGAGCTCTGGGCTGAAAACGGTGCTCCACTTTATGATTATAAAGCTGGAAGCATGGGACCACAAGCTAGCTTTGACTTACTTGAGAAGTATGGAGCTAAATGGACCTGGCAACCAGATATCGCCTATCGTGAAGGTGGCCGTTTAGAATAGCAAAAATATCCTGCAAGATTGACTTGCAGGATATTTATTTTGTATTAAATCAAGCCTTCTAAGAGACCTTTCATAAAGTTTTCAGAGTTGAACTCACCAATATCATCGATTTTTTCACCGAAACCAATCAATTTTACAGGGATATTAAGTTCTTCGCGGATAGCCAGAACAACACCACCTCGGGCAGTTCCGTCAATTTTTGTCAAAACGATTCCAGTCAATGGTGTTATCTTCGAAAATTCCTTAGCTTGTACCAAGGCATTCTGTCCAGTTGAAGCATCAAGTGCCAGGAATGTTTCATGGGGTGCCTCTGGAACGACACGCTTGATAATGCGACCAATCTTTTCCAACTCAGCCATAAGGTTGTCCTTGTTTTGCAGACGGCCTGCTGTATCAATCATGAGAATGTCAATCCCTTCTGCTACAGCACGTTCCATCCCATCAAAGACCACACTAGCTGGATCAGCCTTTTCAGGCCCCGTCACAACAGGAACATCAACACGACGACCCCATTCAGCTAGCTGGGCCACTGCACCCGCACGGAAGGTATCTGCCGCAACTAACATGACTTTCTTGCCAGCTTGTTTGTAGCGATGAGCCAATTTCCCGATAGAAGTTGTTTTCCCAACACCATTGACTCCGACAAAGAGCATGACTGTCAAACCATCTTGGAAATGGATTTGTTCATCGTAGTTGCCATCCTTCTCATAGAGCTCGACCAATTTCTCGATAATGACACGACGGAGCGCGTCAGGCTTCTTAGCGTTTTCGAGTTTAGCTTCATAGCGTAGTTCTTCTGTTAAGTTTGAAGCGACTTGCACACCGACGTCGCTCATGATGAGCAGTTCTTCCAATTCTTCGAAGAATTCTTCATCGACTGAACGGAAGTTGGCAAAGAAAGCATTCAAACGAGCTCCGAATCCCGTACGGGTTTTCTTGAGACTGCGGTCATATTTTTCCTGAACGGTTTCCTCAACCTGAGGAAGTTCGTCTTCTACTACTTCAGAAGCTAACCCTTCTTCGAACTCTATAGTTTCTTGGTTTTCTTCTTCTAGAATTTTTTCTGGCTCTTGGAATTGTTCCAATTCATAAGAGTCTAGCTCAGGCTCTTCCTGAGCAGTTTTTTCGAGTGCTTCTGGTTCAATAACTTCTTCTGTCGTTATCTGTGAAATTTCTTCTTGAGCAGGTGTTTCTTCCTCTTTGTCCCTTGCTGTCTCTTCCTGAGAAGTTTCTTCGATAGCCGTTTGGTTTTCTTCAACCTCTTCTGACAAATCAATATTTTCCAGTGCTTCTTTTACAATATCTTCGATTTTCGGCTCTTCTTTTTTTCCGAATAAACGGTCAAATAATCCCATATTTTAGTTCTCCTTTAGCACGTATTCTTCGATAGCCCAGGCAACGGCTTCCTCGTCGTTGGTCATAGGGGTAATGACATTGGCAACTGCCTTAACTGCTGGAACTGCATTTTGCATGGCAACTCCCAGACCTGCCCACTCAATCATAGAAAGATCATTGGCCTCGTCCCCACAAGCCATGACTTGGCTTTGGTCGATGCCTAGGTGTTTAATTAATTTCGCTAAACCTGTTGCCTTGTGGACGTTTTTCGGTGACCATTCCAATAAGAGTTCACGCGATTTGAATATTTCATATTGGTCAAACAATTCAGGAGAAATCTGTTGAATGGCTGCATCCAAAGGTTCTTGGGCAAAGGCAGTCACGCATTTATTATAAGTTATCTGACTAGATAGCTCTTCAAAAGCGACTGGCACGAAAGTCAGAGCTGGATTAAACTTAGCATAGAGACTTTCTTGGTCCGACTGGATTTGATAGACTGTTCCTTCTGAAATGGCATCTAACGGTAATCCGAGTTTTTCAGTTTCCTCGTACAATCGTGCTACATCATCGATTGAAAAGACGGTTTTATCGAGAATCTCTCCTGTATTTTTCTGTACCAGACCACCATTAAAGGTGATAGTGTACTCGTCCTCCTGACCATCAGTCCCTAGCTCATGGAGAAAAAAATCCATAGCCTTCAAAGGACGACCTGTTGTCAGTACGACCTTGATGCCACGATCACGCGCAGATTTGAGGACCGCCTTGGTACGATCTGTCAGCTTTTTATCCGTTGTCAGCAAGGTGCCATCCAAATCAAGTGCAATCAATTTAATATCTGCCATTACAAACCCTCCATATAAGCCATCACTGACTGGTCCTTGTGGTGGCCAATCACTGCTTCTGCTAATTCTAAAATCTCTGGTCGCGCATTTTCTGGAGCGATTGGGTGTCCAACAACCTGCATCATATGAAGGTCATTGAGATTATCGCCAAATGCCATAACCTGATCCATGGTTAGACCAAGTTTTTTTGCCAGCTCAACAATGGCCACACCCTTATCAACGTAGTCCAAGACAATATCGATGGATTCAAAACCTGTTGTCATGGCTTTCACACCAGGAACATTTTCGTTGACCCAGGCCTCTCCAGCTTCTATCGTTTCTTCAGTAAAGTTAGTAGTGAATTTAAAAATCTCATCTGTGATATCTTCTAAACTCGCTACTTTTTGAATATTTTCATTGTAGTGACGGCTAAACATGAGATAGGTCTCATCCACTGTATCCAAAACATAACAAGCTTTTTTCCCAGTCAAGAGCATTTTACTTTCATCAAAATAGGGCGATTTCTTTAAAGCTTCAAAAGTGCTCAAGTAAAAATCCCGAGACATAGTAGCCTCATACATATCCTCACCATGAAACTCAACATAGCTCCCATTTTCAGCTATAAAAATCACTTCATCACGCACATCCGCAAACAACTTTTTCAGGGACAAGATCCCACGACCCGAAGCCACAGCAAAATAAATCCCCTTTTCCTTGTAGGAAACAAGTACGTTTTTGAGGCGTTCCATATCAAACCGACCCTCTCCATCTAGAAAGGTTCCATCCATATCGGTGGCAATGAGTTTTATCATACAATTATCTCCTTTTTTGAATTAGGGGTGTGCAAAGGACATTTAGGGTGTGCACTTTTTAACGATTTATGAATACCCCCATCATTTCTCATCTCTGTTAATCCTTTATATTATATCATAAAATGAATGTCTCATTCCATTCATAAAAACAGTCAGATCATATTTCTATGACCTAACCGTTTTTGAAGTGAGCTTTATTTAAAAAATAGCATCTACAATCCTAAATTTATAATAACTAAACTTCTCTTGTAACAGACACTCATTATCAAATTCAATATATTTCATAAAACAAATTAATACACTCAGCACATTATCTATTCCATATTTTCCAATGTCTGTATATTGTTTAATTAAGTAACTACGTGCATATTTTTCATCCTCTGTATATCTGTTTCCTATGTTTATCTTACACTAGCCATTTTGATAAACTAATAACCAATAAATGAAATAATTATCTACTATTTAATTTTCCTCCTTTTCTGGCCTGATCACTTAGGCTATAAATGGAATCTCTGAACCTTCTTAGAAACTAGCTTGAAGCCATAGTAAAAAGCCTTGGTAGTCAAGGCTTTTTACTATTTATCTTGTTTCAAAGTCTCTCAATTTTCAAGCAGAACAACACACTTTATGAAAACTAAATGATTTCTTCCAGACGAAATATTGATTAAATGATGACTAAATCTATACATACTATCATACTATGCAAATTTTAAATTAGTAGTCATTTTTTCTAGCTTGCTATTATACATTTCCCTTAACTGTGCTAAATCAGTATCTCTATTTTCAGCTAAGAATACCCTATATTGCATATTTTCACTGGGGATTTTTTCCGTTAAAATAGAATCGTAAATTGAAAATCTGTCTTCAATTTCAATTTTCACTGTATTTACTAAAGAAAATTCTACATCTTTGTTTTCTAGTGCTTCTAAAACTGCAATAATTGATTTTAAGAGCAAGTAACTACATACACCTTTTTCTCTATACTTAGGTAGCACACTAATACTTCTATACCTGAAATTAAAATCTGCAGTTTTGGTAACACTATAGTTTATACCAATATTTCGAAAACTAAAACTCTCAGAAATTTCATTATCATTAATGAGCAATTCTAACTCTACACAGCCATTCTCTTCCAATAGAGAGTCAAATGTCTGATTCTCCCAATTTTCATAATACGTTTTAATCTTGGTCCCTCGTTCTTCTGAAATAGAATCATTAAATCTAGGATCATAGCCTTCATCTCCATTCTCTGTTTCGTTTTCAAAATCAGATATAGACTTTTTTAAGAAAATTTTCTTCAAACTATCAGTTAAATATTCAAACGAAGCCATTTTACACCTCTGCTTATCATACAACTTTCTCAATAGATAAAGCTTGTCTACTAGCTAACTTCAATTTTGGAGGGAATCCTTTTGAGAAATCTAATTGGCCAATTGCAACAAAAAAATAATCTGCATCTTCTTCAACTTTAAGCAAGACTTTATTACCGAGATATATGCTCGCTTTCTTTTTCCATTCCCTATTCGAATCCTTACAAAAAATATTCAAAAAATAAAGAGTATATCCTTGCTCATTATTCCATTCTGAAATGCTTAAACGTACTTTACCATAGAAAAGATGAAGTTCATCTTCAAGTTCTTTGTCTAGCCATTTTTCAATACTTTTTCTTCTTAAAGTTTTATGATGTACTTGTCTTTCAACCTTTCTTGTCAGAACTAAAGGATTTTCATCACTAAAACCTCCTCGAACTATCGCTGTTTGAGACAAATATTCTTTTTTGAAAAAAAGGCTTCTCATCATAGCATCTAGCTTATCTTTAATTTGGTCATCACGAAGATTTTTAAAATATTCTTCTATATACTTTTTGCTAGCATAATCAAATTGATAAGAGCACCCATTTGTGTGTTTAGAACTAGTTTTTCTTTTTAAATGTGCTCTCCTTTGCGAAGTCTTAGGGACATAAGATAACTCTGCTTGTTTACACTCTGGGCAGAACATATTATCTTGATAAATTCCTAGATTTTTATATTTTATAAAATAATCATTTAAAGTCTTAATGTCTTCTTTCTCATCCGCAGTGGAAAAGTAAAATTCATCGAATGATTTTGGCATATTCCGTTCCTCATATACAGCAATTTAAAATTAAATATTATAAATGATTATAGCATTTTATAACATACGTTTCAACTGATAATATTATGCAGTTATACTGCCTCAAGATGGTTGACTTTCGAAACATGCAATTTAACGTTTAACAAATCAAGGATGTCTCCATAGAATCAAAGTATTTCTGATACCCATTTTCTTCTATCTATAGACAGTAAAAAGCCTTGAAACAACTTATTCCAAGGCTTTCTTAGTATTCTATTGTATCGATTACCTTATTCCAATTTCGGTTGCTACAAGTTTAATCATAAAATCCTTCATACTCCAATTGATAAATCTACCTTCTATTATACCATATATAAGCTAAAAAAGGACTTGTACAGTAGGATTGGCAACTGTATTGCCGTGCTTTTTCGGTAAAGTGAAAAAGGGCTTAAAAATTAGAATCGTAGAACTTTTTTCAGATAGTTTAAAAAGTTTGTATTCCCCTTCTCTTTTCTCTATAATGGAGAGAAAGGAGATGACTATGACAGAAATGAAACATGAAATTGATGCAAACTTTGCAGGACGACTCAATATCTTACGAGCGGGCGTTCTCGGTGCCAATGATGGAATTATTTCCATTGCTGGAGTCGTTATCGGTGTTGCCAGTGCGACAAGCAATATCTGGATTATCTTTTTATCAGGATTGGCCGCTATCCTTGCTGGTGCTTTTTCTATGGCAGGCGGCGAATATGTCTCTGTATCCACTCAGAAAGACACGGAAGAAGCCGCTGTTGCTAGAGAGCAATTACTCTTGGATAAAGACATCGAATCTGCAAAACAATCCCTCTATGCTGCTTACTTACAAAATGGTGAGTGTGAAACGTCAGCCCAACTCTTGACCAACAAGGCCTTTTTAAAGAATCCACTCAAAGCCTTGGTTGAGGAAAAATACGGTATCGAGTACGAAGAATTTACCAATCCTTGGCATGCTGCAATCTCTAGCTTTATCGCCTTTGTACTGGGAAGTCTTCCTCCCATGCTTTCGATCACTGTCTTTCCAAGTGATTATCGCATTCCTGCTACTGTTTTTATCGTGGCCCTTTCCCTTCTCGTCACTGGCTATACCAGTGCTAAACTAGGCAAGGCACCTACGAAAACTGCTATGATCCGTAACCTCTGTATCGGACTTCTCACCATGGGAGTGACTTACCTGTTTGGACAACTCTTCAGCATTTAAGATAAAGAAATACCTCGATGAATATCGAGGTATCTTTTTTTTACATTTGCACAATCTTGCGATAGCTTCTTGAGGTAATCATAAAGATTAAGACATAGACGATGAGGAAGATAGCACAGATGGATAAAGTGACAGTCAACATCATGGTCGCATCTAGCACCCCAATGACTTTTAGGATGAGGCTAAGCATATGATAGGCAAAGGCAAGGTGTAGGAAGGCAAAGAGCAATGGGAGGAAGAATACAGTTAGGACCTGTTTGTTGATGGTTTGCTTGATTTGCTTTTGATCGAGACCGACTTTTTGCAAAATGATAAAGCGTTCGCGGTCTTCGTATCCTTCAGAGATTTGTTTGTAGTAGATGACAAGAACTGTTCCCACCATAAAGATGATAGAGAGGAAGATACCGATGAAGAAAACTCCACCAAAGAGAGCACTCATCTGCGCACTACTATCAGCCAGATTGCTTCCGTAAACATAGCTTCCTTCTTTGTTTATTTCTCTATTAAAGTTGTTAACGAATTTTGAATAGTCATCTGCAATTTTAAGCTGCTCGTCCTCACTAGCCGTTACATTCATACCACCATAGTATTGATTAAAGATGGAAGAGTTAGGATGCTGTTCTAGAAAGGCTTGTAAGTCAGGAACAACCAAATAGTTATAGTCCGAAGTTAGGATATTGTACTGATTTGGGACATGTTCAAGAATAAAATCTTTTTTGATTTCTTCTTTAATTGTGTAAGTCTGGTCATTCAGAGTCAGTTCTTTCTGCCCTTGAAGTTGCTTGTTTTGAGCAAACAATCCAACTTCATGGCCTGAAAGTCCAAGTTTCTGTCCTGTCATATTCTCGTAGTCTTTTTGGTCAAAGACCATAAAAATAGTTTTCGGTTGAACACGATTTTGACCTTTCTCAAAGATTGTCAATTTCGTACCTTCTTGATTTGCCACACCAAAGTTACTGTATGTAAGGACTTCTTTCTTTGTGACAGTCAATCCTTTATTACTAGCATACTGGTTCAAGAGTTTTTCGATGTCTTCTTTTTCAACATTCTGTCCTGTAATCCCAAAATCATGTGGATTCATGACCTTCTTGAAGTTTTCTGATGCCTTAAAGATACTTGTTGCAGCAGACATAGTCACTAAGACCATGGTTGAGAGAATAGCAATCGTCGCCAGACCAACCGCATTTTTCTTCATACGGAAAATGAGATTGGATACGGAAATCATGTTGTTGGGTTGGTAATAATAACGCTTGTTTTTCTTTAAGATTTGTAAGAAGACTGTAATCCCTGCATTGAAGAGAAGATAAGTTCCCAAAATTACCAACAAGACTGCTACGAAGAAAATCAGAACAGCAGAAAGTGGATTTTCAACGGTAACTGCTAGGTAGTAGCCAGCTCCCATACTAATCAAACCTAGTATAGTTTGAAGACCTAAGAAACGTCCTTTTTTCTCACCACTGGCCTTCTCACGAGAGAGCTGAAGGGCATTCATGCGTGCGATACGAAAGGCATTGATAAAAATTAGACCTAGGAAGATAGCTCCAAAGACGATGAGAACTAGGATAAAGACAATTGGTTGGAAAGTCGAAACGAGCTCCACTTTCATCTTCATCAACTTCAGAAGAAGGGCAAAGATTAACTTATCAAAGAGAGCTCCTAGGCCGAGACCAGCTGTCAAGGTTAAGGAACCAAAAATAAGAAGCTCCTTAAAAACCATACTGATCAAATGGCGCTTTTCGAGACCCAGCATACCATATACACCCAGCTCCTTGGAGCGGTTCTTCATGACAAAACTATTGGCATAAAGTACAATAATTCCAGAAGCGATGGTAACAACCACCATACCGAGAGCAAGGGTCATAGAGATAGTTTCTCCCCCTCGGATCTTGCCAATGTTAGGATTAAGTGACAGTGAGTAAAAGAGATAGGTGATGGTCACTGCTAAGAGAACAGCAAGGGCAAAGGGATAGTAGAGTTTGCGGTTTTTGATCAAGTTGGATACCGCTAACTTATTGGTTAATCGGAACATACTAATTCACCTCGCTTGCCATAACAGTCAAAGTATCAGAGATTTCTTGGAACATCTGACGCTCTGTCTTGTCTCCACGGTAGATTTGGTTGTAAAGAATGCCGTCTTTGATAAAGAGAACGCGCTTGGCCCTGCTGGCTGCTGCCGTTGAGTGAGTTACCATGAGAATGGTTTGGCCACGTTCATTGATTTCATCAAATACATCCAGAAGTGCTGCAGATGACTTGGAGTCAAGGGCTCCTGTTGGCTCATCGGCAAGGAGAATTTCAGGTTCTGTGATGATGGCGCGTGCTACTGCTACCCGTTGCTTTTGACCACCAGAAATCTCATAAGGGTACTTCTCTTGCAATTGGTTTATGCCCAAATTTTCAGCTGTTACCACCAATTTCTTCATCATCTCCGTGATGGGTTTTCGTGATAAAACTAGCGGAAGCAAGATATTGTCCTTAACAGATAAGGTATCTAGCAAGTTAAAGTCTTGGAAGACAAATCCCAACTTCTCACGACGGAAACTCGAAGCCTGTGAATTTTTAATAGTGGCTGTGTCGGTTCCATTCAGGTAAACCTGCCCACGAGTTGGTTTATCCAGCATAGCTAGAATGTTGAGCAGGGTTGACTTTCCTGAACCAGACTCTCCCATGATAGCCACGTAGTCACCCTTTTCCACGGTAAAGTGAATATCCTTGAGGGCCTCTACTTGGTTGCCTTGGAAACGTGTTTTGTAGATTTTTTGAACGTGTTTTACATCTAAAAGTGTCATGATTTTCTCCTTCTTAATATCCCATCATTTGAAACTGTGCTTGCATCATAGCGCATCCCAGTTGAACACGCTCGATATCTTTTTGACTTGGTTTTCTTCTTTTCTTTTGTAAAATTCTTTTCATGGTTTTGCTCCTTTGTTCTTTATGAGTCTAGTTTATCGCAAAAAAAAATTGCTTGCCATAACCTAACCTTACAAAAGAGACTTTAATCTTACATTTTTGTAAGATTGAAGAATATTTATGAAAATAGCTACTATAAAAAGCCATAGTATTGCTTGTTTTATCCTTAAAATAATAGTAAAATTAAATTATGAAAAGGCTTTCTTTGACGTCTTGTAAAAGAATTAGCTTTCTGATAATTATTTTTAAAAGTGCTAAACTATCATTCGTATCGCTGCTATAAGGAGGGAGGTTCAGCCCCTCTTTTTTAGAAAGAGGTTCCTATGAAACGTGTTTTTCTCTTTATCAGCAATCTTCTTTTAACTTTCTTTCTCATTGCCACTCTGTCCTTTTGGAAAGACTCTCTTCCACAAATCCTGTTCCCGGGTGCAGCAGTATTAAGTGGGCAAGCAGATTATTCTACCGTTAAAGAAGAATTAAATAGTCTTGCTAAAGAACATAATAGTCTTATCGCAAGAACCATTTGGGAAGTAGATAGTGATGGAAAATCACAAACTTACTACGAAGTTTTTGGAGATGGGAAACTCCCAGACTGGATGCCTCCAGCAAGTCAAGAAAGCATTCACAAGAGCGATCTTCTCAACAACTACAATATTATCAGCGGATCCCTAACTAGTCAAGAATTGGCCACTCATCTGAAAGAACTTGGACTAGAAAAAGCGAATGCATTTGAAAATGACAGAGTATCCTTTGTACTTGCCCTCTTTACCCAACCTAATCAGCTTACCAGTATGTTAATCTTTTTGCTGACTTTCTTAGCTTTGATTGTTATTGGCCAAATTCAATCTCTCTCTCAGTCAGGGATTCGATTGATTTCTGGAGAACGACTGAGCCATCTCTTCTTTCGTTCTCTCGCAAGAGACGGACTTGATATCCTTCTTTTTGGTCTACCTGCTTTGCTGATAGCAAGTGTCTTGCTCGTTTCCCTAGGATATCCTTATGAAGTTCAGACTTTTCTAGGAATACTTTTTATTCTTTACAATAGCCTACTTCTCTTACTTAGTCTTCTAATTGCCTTTCTTTTTACCATTTCTTTAAAAAAAGTCCATCTCCTCTCTATCATCAAAGGAAAATTACCAATCAAGTCAATTCTACGCATTCTCTACTTTGGTCAGGTACTTGCCATTCTACTGGTTATTGTAGGATTTGGACGTATGTCTACTTACTATCATATACTTGAGAAAAATGAGGCTGGACAAGCTACTTGGGAACAACGCTCCAATGTTGTTACTCTTCAAACAGGGCGTTCCAGTCAGATGAAAAATTTAGATGAACTGCAGACAAATGCTGATAAATGGTTTGACTTTATTCAGCATGCTATAGATAATGAGAATGCCTTCCTTATTAAACATAATCTAGTTGAGCAAGCTCTTAAGCAAGCTATCTCAAATCATAATGAAACTGAAAATAACCCTTATGGTGTGGAAGGAAAAAATATTCTCTATGTAACACCTAACTACTTCAAAAAAGAAGGTATAAAGTTAACATCAGAAACCTTTCAAAAAATCAACACCCTCAAAGATGGACAGATCCTTGCCATACTCCCAGAAGAACTACAAAAAAATGAAAAAGATATAAAAGCAAACTTGCAACAAGAGTTAACCAACCGATTATACAGTAGCAAGTCTAATCAAACTGTCGAAATTAGTATAGCTTATACCAATAAAAATAATGATGTATTTCTCTATAATACCACCCATATCGCTTATGATCAATGGTTATCAAATCCCATCTTTCTTGTGCTTTCTCCTAAAGCACTTGGTAAGGCTTCCTCCATCTTCTGGTTTACAAATCTAGAATATCTCTATTTTACAGACCTCCACCAGACACAAGAACTTTTAAAACACTATCAACTTGATCAAATGGTCTCAGGGCTATCGTCTGCTAGGGAAACCTATCTCCAGTTAAATCAAAAAATTAAAATCGAAATTTTTAGTAACTTAGCGAGTGCTATGTTTGCTATTTTGACTTCAATTTTGCTGTTTACAAGTTTAAATCTGCTCTATTTTGAAGCCTTTCGCAAAACCATATTCTTGAAAAAAATAGCAGGCTATTATTTCTTTGAATTACACAGTAGATATATCACTTCTCAAATAGCAGCTCTCTTTCTCGGAAGTGGTCTAGCTTTCATTATTTCTAAGAATATCTGGATTACCCTAATCCTATTTTTCAGCTTTTCAAGTTTAGCCGTTCTTCTATTGAAAATCTGTGATAAGAAGGAAAGTAAAACCTATGCTAGCATCATCAAAGGAGGATAGTATGATTGAATTACAACATATTTGGAAACAATTTGGTTCTCGTATTATTTTTTCAGACTTGAATCTGAATTTTCAAAGTGGTATGGTATATGCTTTGATAGGAGACAGTGGTTGTGGAAAAACCACTTTGCTCAATATGCTTGCAAAACTAGAGACTTTCGACAAAGGAGAAATCATTTATAAAGGAAAGTCTTTGACTTCTCTAAAAAATGAGGAATTCTATCGTAACGAGCTAGGTTATCTCTTCCAGAACTTCGGACTATTAGAAAGTCGGACTATTAGAAAGTCAGACCATTCGAGAAAACCTTGAGCTGGGACTGATTGGCAAAAAACAGAACAAGAAACAAGAAAAAGAGAGACTTCTTCTTCAAGCACTACAAGCTGTCAGACTAGATTATCTAAGTCTCAACCAAAAAATCTATGAATTATCTGGTGGTGAAGCTCAACGCGTAGCGCTTGCTAAGATTATCCTGAAAAATCCTCCTTTAGTTTTAGCTGATGAGCCTACCGCCTCGCTAGATCCAAAAAATTCCAAGGAAATTATGGAAATTCTCCTTGAACTTCGTAATGCTAATAGAACAATTATCATCGCAACTCACAATCCTAGTATTTGGAAAATGGCTGATCAGGTAATTCATCTCTCTCAAGATGGAAAAGAATATACTTAAATATCAAAATCCCTTGTGGCTAAATAACCACAAGGGATTTTCAGTCATTTATGCTGCTTCTTTTAAGTAACATAGTGCAAATAATAAATTTTCCCTGTTAAATCTCACCAAAACCAGCCATCATTGTCTTCAATGGCTTGGGCTTCCTTACGTTTGCGTGGTCCTGTTCCGTACATTTCGGCTTCGATTTCTTCCTTAGTTGGCAGGATAGAGGCAAGGATGATGTAGATTATCACACCAATTCCAAAATTTGCTACGGTAAAAATGGCGAAGAGAAAGCGGACTAGGGTTACATCAAAATTCCACTTGTCTGATAGCCCAGCTAAAACTCCTGACACCATACGATTTCGTCTCATTTTATAAAATTTTGTATTCATGATTGTTTCCTCTTTCGGTATTCTTACAAGTAGTATAGCATGAAACAGGTTCACAAACATCAGTCCTTAGGCCGATTTAAGATGACGAGTTTGCCACGGCAGACGCCACAGCGATAGCGTTTTGTATCAACCTTCCTCTTGCGTTGATAGCGTTGCTGGCAGTATTGGCACTGATAGACCAGGAAATTACTTTGGTCTTTCAAATGGGGAACAAAGCGCAGTCCATCCACTTCTTTCAAAAGTTCTTTAAAATCTCGGTCCTTATGTCGATAACCCTTTTTCTGAAAATAAAGGTGATAGTGACAGAGTTCATGGCGCACGATTTTGCGAAAGACTTCCAAACCTAGTTCATTATAAACCTTGGGATTAAAGTCCAAATGCCCATCCTTGGGGAAAAATCGTCCACCTGTCGTTCGCAGACGAGAATTCCACTGGGCTTGGTGGGTAAAAGGTCTACCAAAGTCTTCGAGGGAAACAGACTGAACGTACTCAGTCAGTTTCATCTGGAGCTAAGAGCGACAGATTGACTTTTTCACGTTCGGTATCGATTTTCTTGACCCAAACCGTTACCAAATCTCCGACTGATACCACTTGGCTGGGATGTTTGATAAATTTACGACTCATATGGGAAATATGAATCAAGCCGTCCTCGTGAATCCCGATATCAACGAAGGCACCGAAGTCAACGACATTCCGCACCACACCTTCCAGTTTCTGGCCGACTTTTAAATCCTTGATATCCAAGACATCTTGACGAAGCACAGGTGCGTCAAAGGAATCACGGAAATCTCGACCTGGTTTGAGAAGATCAGCAATGATATCTTTAAGGGTTTCTGGACCAAGTTCTAGTTCTTGCGCCATTTCTTTGACTGAAAGGGACTTGAGTTTGCTTTGAGCTTCTTCATTCAAGTCCTTGATATCCAAGCGTTTGAAGAGTTCCTTAACCGCAGCATAGTTTTCTGGGTGAACTCCAGTATTATCAAGAATATTGCTACTTTCCGGAATACGGAGGAAACCTGCAGCTTGCTCAAAGGCTTTGGCACCTAAACGAGGAACATTTTTGATTTGTGCGCGTGAAGTGATTTTCCCTTCTTCCTCACGGTATTTGACAATATTTTCAGAAATAGTTTTATTGAGTCCAGCTACGTGGGAGAGAAGTGCTGGGCTAGCTGTATTGACATTGACACCAACTTGGTTGACTACGGTATCGACGACAAAGTCCAGACTTTCAGACAGTTTCTTCTGACTGACATCGTGCTGGTATTGCCCGACACCGATTGACTTGGGATCAATTTTGACCAATTCAGCAAGAGGATCTTGCAAGCGACGGGCGATTGAGATAGCAGAGCGCTTTTCAACGGTCAAGTCTGGAAACTCCTGACGAGCTAGTTCACTAGCAGAATAGACTGAAGCACCACTTTCATTGACGATAACATAGCTGACTTCTGGAAAATCTTTAAGAACTTCCGCCACAAATGCTTCACTTTCACGACTAGCCGTTCCATTTCCGATAGCAATAATTTCCACGCCATACTGGCCAATCAAGTCGGCTAAGTCTCGCTTGGCTTCTTCGATTTGACGAGCTGATGCTGGTTTGACAGGATAAATAACCTGTGTCGTCAGCATTTTCCCTGTTGCATCAACGACAGCAAGTTTGGCACCTGTACGAAAAGCAGGGTCAAAGCCTAGAACCACGCGCCCTTTCAGCGGAGCAACCAAGAGAAGATTGCGCAGATTGTCAGAAAAGAGTTGGATAGCTCCTTCTTCTGCCTTTTCAGTTAATTCTGTCCGAATGCGTCGTTCGATAGCAGGCAAGACCTTTTTCTTAACTGACTGTTGAACAACTTCATCTATATAGGCATTTTTCACCTTGAAACGGGCAGCAAAGAAAGATAAGATACGGTCCGTCGCATGTTCAAAGCCGACCTTCAAAATCCCTAGTTTCTCCCCACGATTGAGTGCCAAGGTACGATAACCTTGCATGTTGCCAACTGTCTCTGAAAAATCATAATAAATCTGAAAAACTTGTTTTTCATCGAGACTTTCATCTTTAACTTGCGAAGTGATTTTAGAGTGTCTCAGCACTTCCTGATAGGTCAGTGAACGCAAGGTCACATCTTCAGATAAGGCTTCGACCAAAATATCAACCGCACCAGCCAAGGCTTCTTGACCAGTCGCAAATCCTTCACAGACAAACTTCTCAGCTTCTTTCTCCAAGTCAGCTACATCCTGCAAAATCAAGCGAGCAAGAGGAAAGAGTCCAGCTTCACGGGCAATGGATGCCTTGGTCCGACGTTTTTCCTTATAAGGAAGATAGAGTTCTTCAACGTCTGCTAATTTTTCAGCTGCCAAAATAGCTTCTTCCAATTCCTTGGTTAGTTTGCCTTGTTCTTTTATCTTAGCCAAGACAGCTTCTTTACGGTCGTTGAGATTTGTCAGACTTTTATCCAAGTCGATAATGGCCTTAATCGCCACCTCATCCAGACTACCAGTCATGTCCTTACGGTAACGCGCGATGAAGGGAATTGTCGCCCCTTCAACCGTTAAACTTAGAACAGTATCGATTTGCTTTAAGGTTACACCCAAATCTTGGGAGATTTTTTCATATTTTTTATCCATAAATCTATTATACCATAAGGAACATCCCTTGTTTCGTCCTACCCTTTTTTACCTCTTTGATTATCAAAATAATCCCTTTTCCACAAAATAATAGTATAATAGAGGTAACATTTAGAAACGAGGTGGGCCTATGGCTGTTAAATTTACAAAAACGGATGATTTGGACAAGATGTTTGAAGAATTCGCCAAACTTCCTGACTTAACACAAGTCACTTTTCCAGATGACAAAGATAAAAAAGAAAAAGTTGAGAAGAAAAAATAGATGACGATTTTCCAATCTCTTCCTCCTAGTGTATTACAAGCGGGAGCTATTTTTCTCTCCATCATGATTGAAGCCCTTCCTTTTGTCTTGATTGGGAGTCTCATTTCGGGATTGATTGAGGTCTATATCACACCTGATAAAGTTTATGAGTTTCTCCCTCGCAATCGTTGGGGGAGGATCTTTTTTGGTACCTTCATTGGCTTTCTCTTTCCTTCTTGCGAATGTGGTATCGTTCCGATTATCAATCGTTTTCTGGAAAAGAAAGTGCCCAGCTACACAGCGGTTCCTTTTCTGGTGACTGCTCCCATCATCAATCCTATCGTTCTTTTCGCCACATATTCTGCCTTTGGCAATTCAATAAAACTTGCCTTCTTGCGAGCTCTGGGAGCTATTGTGATTGCTTTGATTCTGGGGATTTTCCTAGGATTTTTCTGGAAGGAACCCATTCAAAAAGAGAATCCTATCGCTTGCCATGAACATGACTTTTCACACTTGGGTCCCGCTAGAAAAGTGTTTCAGATCTTTATACAAGCTATTGATGAGTTTTTCGATATGGGGCGTTACTTGGTCTTTGGCTGTCTCTTTGCGGCTATCGTGCAGGTCTATGTCCCGACTCGGATCTTGACCTCTATCAGTGCTAGTCCAGTCCTTGCGATTCTCTTGCTCATGTTTCTAGCCTTTCTCCTCTCTCTTTGTAGCGAGGCGGACGCCTTTATCGGCGCTTCTCTCCTCTCGAGCTTCGGCATAGCGCCAGTCCTTGCCTTTCTGGTCATTGGCCCCATGCTTGATATCAAAAATCTCCTCATGATGAAACACTATCTCAAAGCACGCTTCATCTTGCAATTCATGGGCATCGTGACAGTGTTTGTCTTGCTTTATTCTTACATGATAGGAGTGATGCTATGATCCGATTTTTCATTTTACTGGGTTATTTTGCTCTAACTCTGTATCTGCAGCTATCTGGCAAGCTCAGTCACTACATCAACCTCCACTATTCCTATCTAGTCTATATCTCCATGATCCTTTCTCTTCTGTTGGCTCTGGTCCAATTCTATATCTGGATCAAGAAAATCAACTCTCACAGCCATTTAGAAAGTCGTCGAGCTAGACGAATCAGCATCCTTTTACTGTCACTACCTCTATTGATTGGAGTTGCCTTTCCGACAGTAAGTTTGGACTCGAGAACCGTATCTGCTAAGGGATATCATTTCCCACTTGCTGAAGGAATCAACACAGCCATTCAGGCAAGTGAAGGCACATCCAGTCAATACCTCAAACCCGATACCAGTACCTATTTTTCCAAATCTGCTTATGAAAAGGAAATGAGGACTACAGCTGATAAATACCTCACCCAGCCAACCATTCACATCACTGATGAAAACTATATGGAGGTCATGGAAGTTCTCTATGACTATCCTCAAGAGTTTGAAGGAAAGAAAATCGAATTTACAGGCTTTGTCTATAACGATCCTAGCCATGAAGATAGCCAGTTCCTCTTTCGCTTTGGAATCATCCACTGTATCGCAGACTCTGGAGTATATGGACTCTTGACAAAGGGGAACTCCCGCCAGTATCCTGACAATACTTGGATCACCGCTAGAGGAACCCTGACCCTCCACTACCATAAAGAACTCAAACAAAAACTCCCAACATTAGAGGTTGAGAGTTTCACAAAAGTAGACAAACCAGAAAATCCTTATGTCTATCGCGTGTTTTAATAAAAAGTAGCCTTTGCAGGCTACTTTTTATTATTTAGCAATTTTCTAACCTCTTGAGCACCAATCTGATCGCCTGCCTTTTCAAAAAGAGCGATAGCTTGTAAAAAATTTTTATGTGATTCTTCAGGATTTTGTATCGAACCAATCTCTCCTAAACCTCTATAGGCACAAGCTTGGGCAATTAAATCATCTGTTTGCAAAGCTTGTTTTAAGGACTGTTTCATATACATGAATGCTTCTGCTACTTTCCCTAGCTTTAATCGTAAATAACCTTGCTCATAATTGTTAACAGAAGATTTGAGGGTATCCTCTGTAAAAGCTTCTTCAATGACTTTTTGCTCTCTTTCGATATAGAAAAGGGCCGTTTGAAATTCATTCATTTCACGATAAACCATGGCTAACTGATGATAGCCTATATGTTCATTTTCTGGGTCACTTTTAGTTCGTGCTAAGTCAATGTAACGCTGATAGATACTTAAGCACTCGTTGTATTTTTGCTCTTCAAGATAAATATACCCTATCAAATTTAACAAACTAAAATCTGTGCAAGTTTCCAATAAAAAATCAGCTTCAACTAATTTTTTAGCCTCATTAATCTTACCCTCAAACAATAAATCCCATGCTTGATTCATACATATCCTCCTGCTTCTTACGTTGTATAGAAATCTATTGACAAATCGCTATCAGACTCATATTTTTTCCAAGCTAAACTGAAGCCATAATAATCTTCAAATTCAGGGTGCCAGTCATAATAAAGTGGGACACGACTATACTTTCTTGCTACAACTTCGTCTTCAAATTCTGGAGACTCCCCTGCTGTAATACCAAATTGAAGGCCATTTAGTTCCCAAGTATTTCCCCAAACGTTTTCATCAGAGAGAACATCGATCCATCTAGAAGCATCAATATCAAAATCTGCACATAATTCCAGTTCATAGAATCTTCTACAATTAATCTCTGAAGGTTTTATATAAAGGGCGCTATCAACTTGGTACTTTTTATCTCTGACTTGAATCTGTGTGATTTTCATTGGAATCGGAACTCCATTTAATTCTAACCAGAAATAGCCTAAAGGAGTTTTGATACTATAATATGTTTGCTGAGAGTTGGGGTTAGCGTTTTTAGAGCAAACATCTAGAATTCTTCCTAGCTTTTTTAAATTTCTAAAAACGTTTTTCGAAGTGATTGGGTCGAAATGTGAATACCTACGAACGACACGTTTTAACTTTTCAACAGGAAAAGTGATATCCTTTGGTAGGGCATGATACTTCTGTACAACTAAAGCAGTTTTTTCAGTATTTTCCTTCCCGACTGGGACAATAACAGCGTGTCCTATATGGATATTTGGGTCATCACAGATATACGTATAGCCATTCCCTCCCTCCTGAAACTCAACCACAACAAGATTTAACTCTTGATCTGGATCAAAGAGAGGCTCTACCTTTTCTACTTCTTGGCGCTCATAAAAAGTAAAGTGATCTCCATCCCCGTCTTCTCCAAAAACCATGAAACTGCCACACTCAGGGCACTTCCACATATAAAATGACGCTTCAGAAATATCAGCATAAGAAATTTTATTATGGTCGTCAGCTTTATTTATGATTTCTTCAAACAACTCATCTGAATAAACTGAATAAGCATTTGGATCGGGCGCTCGGTGATCATTCATAGCTTGCCCACATTTACATGTCCATTTACCCATAAAAAACCTCAGTCGTGCTCTAATTCTTCAAGGAAAAATTGATTTAGAGCTCTCCAGTCTTTCTTTTCCTCGCTAACACTTTGAACGTATGCATCTAGCTCTTGGATATTAGCTAAAATATAATCTTGAATTGGCATAATCGGATCAATTTCCATACCTTCAGGCTCATTTATCTTAATGTCTAGCAATCTTGAAACATGCTCCTGCATTTGAGACGGAAGTAATTCTTTGACCAAATCATCAAACAAAATCGGTGGAACAGAATGGTATTTTTCAATCCAACGACAAGCCAAAATGGGACGCAGCGCATAGAAATACTTTTTAGGTTTGACCTTGTCTCCTGAAAGATACTTATTCATTTGAGTTCTAGCAGTGTTTAAGTAATGGTAGAGCATTTTCTTCTCAGAAAAATACTGGTTGGCAAGAGGACGCATGCGCTCGATAAAATCCGTTTGTTGATAGACAATTGGTGACTGTAACCATTCAAACAGTGTAGGATTTGACTTATAAAGGAGTTTTAAAGTCTTGTCTAAATCCCAACCACTCACATCCCAAGTATCGTCAATTGGTAGCTCGATAACATCACGCTGTTCATTTAAACGGAGATAAAAATCTTGCTTGTGTTTGTAGATAAATCGTACATCAAAGTCACTATCGGGAGACTCAAAACCCCAGGCACGACTACCAGACTCGATAGCCCATAAAACTCTGACATCGTAATCACGCTCAATTTCTGCTAATTTTTCCGGTACCAGAACATTCATTTCTTCTTGCGTTTGCATAATAAAGCCTCGTCTATATTCTGAGCATAAGTAGATGCTAAAATAGGGAATTATGGGAACTAAAAAGAATTATATCACTCTTTCAAAACTACAATCAAATAAACTAAACCTTCTATAAACTTATTCAGACGTTTTCTATACCTGAGCCCCTTGAATGACAGAATCTCCATCCTTCCAGTTTCGAGCAATCTCTTCGTCTTTCTGGAGTTGGTCTACCAGTTCCTCTACGGAGTCAAATTTGACCATATCTCGTACACGGTCCAGCCAGTAGACCATGACTGTCTCACCGTAAATATCATCTGAAAAGTCGAAAATATTGACCTCAAAACGTGGTTCTTCACCATCAAAGGTAACATTTTTTCCAACACTTGCCATTCCACGATATCTTTGACGTTGCACTTCAATATCGACTACGTAAACACCGTCCGCTGGCATGTAAGTTCGATCTCTTAGGACCAGATTGGCTGTTGGATAACCGATCGTACGCCCACGAGCATTTCCATGAACGACCATTCCACGAGATGGGAGCGGAGTACCGAGCAGATGATTGACTTCCTTTACATCTCCATCAAGAATTGCCTGACGAATCCGTGTAGAACTAATCTTGCCCTTTTCGTCTTCGACCGGAGGAACAATGATGATCTCTCCATCAAAATAGTCCTTCAGTTCATCCGCAGTTTTCTTATCAGAGCCAAAAGTATAGTCAAATCCTGCTACGATAATAGCTGGTTTTAAGGCTCTAACATAAGTATCAAAGAATTCTTGACCCGTTAAACTAGCAAATTTGCTACTAAAGTCAAGTAAGAAAAGAGCCTCTACCCCATGCCATTTCATCTTGTGCTCCCGTTCCTCATGATTGACGATATGGAGCATAAGCTCAGGTTGGTATGGTTGCAAGGCAAGTTTTGGCGACTCTGTAAAGGTCATTACGACAACTGGCAGATAATCCTTCATCGAAGCCTTGCTGGCCACTTCAAAGAGTTTCTGATGTCCCTTGTGTATGCCATCAAAATAACCTAGTACAAGGACTGTTTTCCCTGGTACTGCAATATCTTTTTCGTTCTTAATAGGTACTGTTGTAATCATGAAACTATTATATCATAGAGAAAGTCTTTTCGCTAAGAGGAAATCCCAAATGTCGTTTTTTGCGCCTGAACTGACCGTAAGAGAAAATTTAGCACTTTAGTTTAAAAAAATAGCACCTCCTAAGAGATGCTATCATTTGGTAACTAGTCTATTGTTTCTTCTAAATCTTTTAACTTAACCGAAACAATCTTAGAAACACCTGATTCTTGCATGGTAACTCCATAGATAGAGTCCGCTGCCGCCATCGTCCCCTTACGGTGGGTTACGACGATAAACTGACTATCCTTGTCAAAGCGGTTGAGGTAATCCCCAAAACGTTTGACATTGGCTTCGTCCAACGCTGCCTCTACCTCGTCCAAGATAACAAAAGGAATAGTTTTGACTCGAATGATGGAGAACAACAAGGCCAAGGCTGATAGGGCTTTTTCACCACCACTCATAAGATTGAGAGACTGGATTTTCTTACCTGGAGGTTGGACAGAAATCTCCACACCAGCAGTTAAAAGATCGCCCTCAGTCAATATCAAGTCTGCCTGACCACCGCCAAACATCTGTCTAAATGTCACTTTAAAGGACTCACGAATCGCCTCAAAGGTTGATTTGAATCGTTCCTTAACCTCATCATTCATCTCTGTGATGGTCTCAAGGAGTAGGTTTTTCGCAGACAAAATATCATCTCGTTGGCTATTGAGGAAATCCAAACGATTGTGGACTTCTTCGTACTGTTCAATAGCATCCAAATTGACTGGACCGAGTGAGCGAATAGCTATCTCAAGATCTTTAACCTCTTGCTCTGCCAGATTGAGTTCTTCCAACTCATGCGCTTTTTCTAGAGCCTCAGTGTAGCTGATCTGGTACTGGTCAGTTAATTGAGCTTGTAGATAGCGCAAGCGTTCGCTGACCTTTTCTTTCTTGGCTTCAGCATGTGTTTGTTTGCGAATCCACTCCTCATTTTGCTGACGAGCCTGATCCAAATGGATGGCAATATCATCCAGCTGACCTTCGATATCATCCAACTCAAACTGTTTGCGTATCAAACCTTGTTGGAGGTTTGTTTTCTGAGTTTTGGCCTCTTCCACCTGCTGATTTAGCAGATCCGTATCAACTTTCTCAAGATTATCAACCTTTTCTTGGAGGAGACGCTGAATCTCCTCTTGCTCGATATCCAGATTATCCAGTTCCTTGCCTAAGCGTTCAATATCAGTCACTTCGTACCGTTTTTGTCCTTGCAGTTCGGACTTAAGCAAGCGCGCTTGAGAAATCTGTTCCTGCAAGTTTTGATAACGTTCTTGAATAGCGTTTTTGTTAGACTTAATCTCTTCAATCTCAGCTTCCAGATTTTGCTTTTCACTGGTGATAGTAGCAAGGCGCTCTTGGCATTTTTCCTTGTCCGCTTGCCAATCTCCTTCAGATAGGCGATTTAATTCCTCTTCTTGAAGTTTCCAAAGCGTTTCCAGTTCTTCGACCTGCTGATTGGTTTGTTGATAAGCAAGGTACAAGCCTTGCTCCTGAATACGAGCTTGCTCACCTTGAGATTTGATAGCTTCTAATCTTTCTGTTAATACTACCATCTCATCTTGCAAGGTCTTCAAAGTCGCTTCTTCTGACCGCAAGTCAGCTTCTTCTTCAGCAATTTCTTTTTGTAATTGTTCCAGCTCTGGCTTGATGAAAATACTGTTGTTTTGACGATTGGCTCCACCCGCGTAGGAACCACCTGTGCGCAACTCTGTCCCATCCAGTGTCACCATGCGAACCTGATAACGAACTTGGCGAGCTGCGGCACGCGCATGTTCTACAGTATCAAAAATCGCTGTCGTAGCTAGCAAGTTCTTGAAAATGGCTTCTAATCTCTTATCAAACGACACCAACTCATCTGCCATACCCAGAAATCCTGGACTTGCAGCGATAGCATCTTGATTCTGACTAGAAATCGTACGAGCCTTGATAGTCGTCAGTGGAAGAAAGGTTGCACGACCAGCTCTGTTACGTTTTAGGAAATCAATCGCCTTTGTTGCCGCGTTTTCGTCTTCTACGATGATATGTTGACTGCTAGCTCCAAGCGCAATCTCCAATGCAGTTTGATAGTGCACATCAAAGGTCAGGTGCTCACTGACTGCCCCAATGATCCCACCAAGGCGGTCTTTTTCTTGGAGAACACTCTTAACACCCGCATAAAAATTACTATGATTTCTAAGGATATTCTCTAAACTTTGGGCTCGAGCCTGTTTGTTTTTGAGACTGTCCAGACGGTCAAAGAGTTGGCTCTGCTGTGCTTGGTAAGAAACCTTCTGCTCTTCTTGCTCCTTGGCACTAGCTTGATAGTCTGCCAATAATTTCTGAACCTGCTCCTTGGCAGTTTCAAGCTCAGCCTGCTGTTGACTGGCCTTCTCTTTAGCTGTAGCCAGTTGTTCTTTCAATTTCTCAAGTTGATCAGCTTGTTTTTGAGATAGTTGACGGCTGTTCTCCAGTTCATTCTCTATTCGTGTCAACTGGTTTGAGACATCTGCTTCTTCTTGTAAAAGGGCCACAAAACGTTCACGTAAGAGCTCAATCATTTGGTCAGGATCATCTGAAAACGCCAACAACTCTGCTTCTAGGCGATTGAGTTCCTTGTTGTTTTCAGCTAGTCTTTCCTCTAATTGTTCTGAGTTCGCTTCTTTTTCAGCCTTTTCCTTACTTAGAGACTTTCTCTTATCTTCCAGAGTCGCCAAACGGGCTTGTGCTTCTTGTTGATTAAGGGCAACTTGCTCGGATTCCAGTTTTGATAGGGCTAGTTTTCGCTCTAAGTCACTGATTAGACTGGTCAAATCCATCAAACTTCCTTGATCCTTGGCCATTTCAGCTTGGAGATCCTGGCGTTTCTTTTTAAGAGTTTGATTTTCCCCTTCTAACTCTTCACGTTTTTGGTAATAACTGGTCAAGAGTTCCTGAACTTGCGTTAGCTCTTCTTCTGTCAGCTCTAGTTCGGCCTTATTTTCCTTGATTTGGGCAACCAGTACATCCAAGTAAATTGCCTTACGTTGACCATCCAAGTCGAGAAACTTGCGCGCATTTTCAGCTTGCTTTGCAAGGGGCTTGATTTGATTGTCCAACTCGTAGATAATGTCTTCAAGGCGGTCTAAATTATCCTGAGTTTGTTGCAGTTTACTCTCTGTTTCTTTTCGACGAGTCTTGTATTTTAAAACTCCAGCAGCTTCTTCAAAAATAGCTCGGCGTTCTTCGGGCTTGGAGTTAAAAATTTCCTCAACCTTCCCTTGAGAGATAATGGAGAAGGAATCTCGTCCCAATCCTGTATCCAAGAAGAGGTCATGTATATCACGCAAGCGGACTTTCTTGCCGTCAATTCGATACTCGCTATCGCCACTACGATAGATATGGCGTTCTACCTTAATGACTTGTCCTGCATCCTTAATAAAACCATCTTCATTGTCCAAGGTCACGACAACAGAGGCATAATTGAGTGGTTTGCGACTTTCAGTTCCAGCAAAGATAACGTCCGGCATCTTGCCACCACGAAGACTCTTGACACTAGACTCACCCAAGGCCCATCGCAAACTTTCTGTGATATTTGACTTCCCAGAACCATTGGGTCCAACGACAGCTGTCACGCCTTGGTCAAATACGACCTTGGTCTTGTCAGCAAAGGACTTGAATCCCTGAATCTCAATCTCCTTTAAATACATGAATCCAGCCCTTTCTCAACTGCATTTTTAGCGGCCTCTTGCTCAGCCAATTTTTTAGAACGGCCTTGACCTTTTCCGATACTCTTGCCCTCAACCAGAACTTCTACATCAAAAACCTTGTCATGGGCAGGCCCCGTCTCAGAGGTCACCTGGTAGCGAATATCCACATCTCCATTGACCTGGAGTAACTCTTGAAGGTGCGTCTTGTAATCCTTAATCATTTCAAAGTCACCTGCTTCAACCTTGGGAATCATGACTTGATAGATGAACTCTTTTACCCTAGCAACATCCTTGTCTAAAAGCAAAGCACCCAGAAAGGCTTCAAAGCCATCTCCAAGAATGGTGTCACGATTGCGCCCACCAGACTTTTCTTCCCCTTTTCCTAGCTTGATAAACTGATCAAACTGGCAATCACGCGCAAAACCAGCCAAACTCTCCTCACGGACAATCATAGCACGGAGTTTAGACAAATCTCCCTCTGGTTTCTTAGGATATTTTTTATACAGATATTCTGAAATCAATAATTGCAGAACAGCGTCTCCTAAAAATTCCAAGCGCTCATTGTGTGAAATTTTTAAGAGGCGGTACTCATTGGCATAACTCGTATGAGTAAAGGCCGTTTCCAGTAAGTTTTTGTCTGCAAATTCGATTGCAAAACGCTTCTTTAGTACAGTTTGTAATTCTTTCATACCAACCTCTTTCTAACTGATAACAGTCTCTTTTATTATAACAAAAAAAGCCCCCTGAGTCACTTTAAAACGGGAGTGAAGGGGATTTGAACATTTTTTAGAACAAACTTTTCAATTTTAGGAGCAAACTTGGGGCGAGATAAAGAAAAAAGCCTTATTTAAGGCTTTCATAGGCTATTTACATCCACCCTGAGGGAATCGAACCCCCATCTCAAGAACCGGAATCTTACGTGATATCCATTACACTAAGGGTGGAAACTTGTCTTATTATAACAGAAATTTGCTCTAATAACAAGTTTTTTATGGGTAGACTAAGCGTCCATTAGTGGGATGCATCCCCGTTCCAGATAGAGTTTTTCACGATAACATAATCAACGTGTTTGAGGTCCGCAACCTTGCGTCCACCTGCGTAGGAAATAGCACTTTGCAAGTCCTGCTCCATCTCAGTAAGGGTGTCTTTCAAATGCCCTTTAGCAGGCAGTAAGATTCGCTTACCTTCCACATTTTTATAGGCTCCTTTTTGATATTGAGAAGCTGAACCATAGTATTCTTTGAATTGTTCACCATCGACTTCAATCGTCTTTCCTGGGCTTTCGATATGTCCTGCAAAAAGGGAACCAATCATGACCATGCTGGCACCGAAACGGATAGACTTGGCTATATCACCATGAGTACGAATCCCACCATCAGCAATGATCGGTTTACGCGCAGCCTTAGCACACCAACGTAGGGCAGCCAATTGCCAGCCACCTGTACCAAAACCAGTCTTGACCTTGGTGATACAAACCTTACCAGGACCGATTCCAACCTTAGTGGCATCCGCTCCAGCATTTTCCAATTCACGCACAGCTTCTGGTGTTCCAACGTTACCAGCAATGACAAAAGTATCCGGCAATTCTTTCTTGATGTGCTGAATCATTGAGATCACACTATCCGCATGTCCGTGAGCAATATCAATTGTGATGTACTCAGGAGCATCAGCCTTGAGCTGGCTAATAAAGTCATACTCGTAATCCTTGACACCAACAGAAATGGAAGCAATGAGCCCTTGATCGTGCATACGTTTGATAAAAGGAATGCGCCCCGCTTCATCAAAACGGTGCATAATGTAAAAGTAACCGCCTTTAGCAAGTTGCTCTGCTACGTTCTCATCCAAAATCGTCTGCATATTTGCCGGCACAACAGGTAGTTTAAAAGTGTGTTTTCCAAACGTAATACTTGTATCCGCTTCTGAACGGCTTTTAATGACACATTTATTTGGGATCAACTGAATATCTTCATAATCAAAAATTGGAAATTCATTTAACATATCGATGTCTCGTTTCTTTTATAATGACCTACCTATGCTTGTGCACCCCTACGTCTTTTCTGACGTTTCCTTGATTTATTATAAATCAAAGTACAGTTTTTGTCAAATATTTTTAATAATCAAATTATATAGTTCGGTTTTTGCTTCGGAAATAGAAAGAGAAAAAAGAGAGATTAGATTCTCTCCTCTTCTCCAATCTTAATAATACTCACCCTGGCGGTAGTCCCATGAGTTAAAGGTATCTGACAAATGCATCATGATTTTATCAATGTCAAGCCCTTTGCGGATAACGACTGGTGCTGGTGAGATTGAACGGTCTCCTCCTTGTTCTGGGATGAGCTTACCATCTTTATCAACCATAGATACCATCACACCTTGCTCGTAGCGAGTTTCAATCGTTTTGTCAGGTTGGATAGATGCCACATAGTCGTCTGCTTCAATGACAAGATCCACTGCTCCTTCGATCCGTTCCCCGATACCTTCCACCTTACCACGGTTTCCTTTTCCAGATGGGTTAGCTGATGAGGCGTAGACCATTTTACCTTCTTCCCAAAGTTTGGCAGCCAGTTGTTCACCAGCTTTACCAAACTTGATGACAAAACAGCTAGTACCACGCACGTCAGTCATAAGTTCTTCACGGCCATCACCGTATGCTTTGAGTTTCTCAAAGGCTTCTGGTTTCCAAGGAAGGATACAACCTAGGAGAATATCTTCGTCCCAATGTTTTTGGTAGAAGGCTTCAATTTCTGGGTTGAGTTGTGCTAAAGCGCGTAGCTCGTCCATGCTACCACAAAGTACAACACCTGGTTTGTTACGGTTACGCTCTTTAGCTTCAAATTTGCGTTCAAGACCTGCCTTATCGCTCGTCATGATAATGTAACCGACTTTAGTAGGACAAACGATACATCCGCCCTCACCTTTTAAGATTTCATAGCCTTCTTGTGAAAGTGTTCCGTTCCATTGAATGTGTTTTGTCATAATTCTATTTCCTTTTCTATTTTTCTAATCCTGCCAGTAGGCTGGTCGTTGTTTTTCATAGGCAGCAATCAAGTCTTCATACTGCAAAGTAATGCCGATATCATCCAAACCATTTAAAAGCTTGTGTTTCCATTCACTATCAATTTCGAAAGTGAATTCTCCAACTGGTGAGATGATTTTTTGTTGTTCCAAGTCTACAGTTACCTGGTCGGTCGGTTTGAGTTGGGCTAGCTTTTCTCTAACCTCCCTAGGCTGAACAATAGGCAACATGCCATTATTGAGTTCATTATTGTAATGAATGTCCCCAAAAGATCCTGCAATCACGACTTTGAAACCATAGTCAGCTAGAGCCCAAGCTGCGTGTTCCCTCGAAGACCCTGCCCCAAAGTTATCCCCTGAGATGAGGATAGTGGATTTGCGGTATTCTGGTCGGTTAAAAACAAAGTCTGGATCCTCAGTGTAGTTATCGTCCAGATAACGCCAAGCATACATGAGGTACTTGCCAAAGCCTTTCTTATCAATCAACTTGAGAAACTGCTTGGGTAGGATTTGGTCGGTGTCGATGTTATCATTCATGAGAGGAACGGTCGTTCCCGTATAAACTGTAAATTTCTCCATATCCTCTCCTTACTGGGCTTCTGGCATCTGTCGAACATCTACGAAACGCCCTGCGATAGCTGCTGCTGCTGCCATGGCTGGACTGCAGAGATGAGTCTTAGCGCCAAATCCCTGTCTATCTTCAAAGTTGCGGTTACTGGTTGAGGCACAGTGGACCCCATCAGGGACCTTGTCAGGATTCATCCCTAGGCACATTGAGCAACCAGGGTCTCGCCACTCAAAGCCAGCGTCTAAGAATACTTTATCCAAGCCCAATTTCTCCGCAGCTCGTTTGACAGGACGAGAGCCTGGAACCACGATAGCAGTTAAGTTAGGAGCTATTTTCTTCCCTTTGACAAATCGAGCAGCCAGTTGCAAGTCACTAAGCCGAGCATTGGTACAAGACCCGATAAAGATATAACCTAGTTCAATATCCGCTGGCTTTTGACCAGGCTCCAAGTCCATGTAATGATAAGCACGTTCATCGTTCATATCCTTAATTTCTGGGAAGCTACTGTCAAAGTCAACGCCCATAGCAGGATTGGTTCCCCAGGTCACCATAGGAGCCAAGTCTGAGACATCCATCTGGATAACCTTATCATAAACAGCATCATCATCGCTGACAAGCGTCTTCCAGTCAGCAACCGCCTCCTCAAAAGCTTCAGGAACGCATTCCCGTCCCTTGAGATAGTCATAGGTAGTCTGATCTGGATTCATGATTCCCATCTTGGAGCCAAACTCGATGGACATATTGCAGATGGTCATTCTCTCTTCCATGGTCAGTGCATCAATTGCTTGCCCACGATATTCCACCACATATCCTACACCACAAGCAACGCCATACTTGGCAATTAAGGCGAGAATGTAATCCTTAGAATAAACTCCTTTTTGAGGAACACCGGTGAATTCTACCAGCATTTTCTTAGGTTTAACTTGCCAGAGTGTCTGGGTAGCAAAGACATGCTCGACCTCACTGGTCCCAATCCCAAAGGCGATAGCTCCGAAAGCTCCGTGAGTAGCTGTATGACTGTCTCCACAGACGATGAATTTTCCTGGTTGCGTCCGTCCTGTTTCTGGACCTACCATGTGAACGATTCCCTGCTTTTCAGAACCGTGGGCCGCATATTCAATCCCAAACTCCTCAACATTTTCAGCAAGCTTATCAATTTGGGCCTTAGAAATAACATCTCGAATATCGTAGATATTGACGGTTGGTACATTGTGATCAAAGGTTCCAAATGTTAAGTCTGGCCGTCTCAATCTGCGGCCTGCATCTCGTAATCCTTGAAAAGCTTGGGGACTAGTCACTTCATGAATATAGTGCTGGTCCACATACATGAGTTGGGGTTGCCCTTCTTCTCCTGTGATGACATGGCGGTCCCATAATTTATCAAAAATCGATTTTCCTGCCATCCATTACCTCCAAATAAAATATAAGGCTACTAGTGTGGTCACCATCCCGAGAAACCAAACTGTTTTAAAGTACCATTTTCTAGTCTTGTGGTGAAAGGTGATTCCTGCCAACCAGGCACCAAAACCACCACAAGTAAAGGCTAAAATGAGTAAGATTTTCTCTTGGACGCGCCAAGCACCTCTTCTTGCCTTGGATTTGTCAATGCCATAAATCAAGAAAACCAGCAAATTCCAAATCAAGAGGGCAAGCGTGATTCCTTCATTTATCTTCATAATCTTTCAATGATGGCTTCTGTCATTTCCTTGGTCGAAGCCTGTCCTCCAATATCTCTTGTTAAAATGCCAGCCGCTAAACTAGCTTCAACAGCACGCTCGATACGCTTCGCATCCTCACAACGTCCAAAGCTGTCTCTCAGCATCATGGCAACTGACAAAATCATAGAGATAGGATTGGCAATTCCTTGACCTGCAATATCAGGTGCCGAACCATGAATAGGCTCATAAAGACTTGGCCCCTTTTCAGAATGACTGGCTGATGGCATAACACCAAGAGTGCCTGATAGAACGCTTGATTCATCAGATAGAATATCTCCAAAAAGATTTTCCGTCACGATGACATCAAACTTGGCAGGATTGGTAATCATAAGCATGGCAGCCGAGTCCACCAACTGGTGTTCCAAGGTCACATCTGGGAAATCCTGCGCGACTTCCTCAGCTACTCTGCGCCAGAGTTTTGATGTTGCTAGAACATTTTGCTTATCGATACTAGTAACGAGTTTTCTCCGATTTCTTGCAATTTCAAATGCCTTGCGAATAATCCGCTCTACTTCTTCGTAGCTGTAGTCGTTGATATCACGCGCTTGTCGCTCTTCAAGGATATGATCTCCAAAGTAAATCCCACCTGTCAACTCACGTACCACGACAAAGTCTACACCAGCAATTCGTTCCGGTTTGAGAGGTGACAAATGCTTGAGACTATCAAAAATCTTAACAGGGCGAATATTGGCATAGAGATTGAGTTCCTTACGAAGAGCCAGCAAGCCTTGTTCAGGCCGAACCGATGCTCCATCATACTGGGGACTACCGATAGCCGCTAGGAGAATAGCATCTGCTTCTCTACATGCCTTGAGGGTTTCATCAGGTAAGGGATGCCCCGCAGCATCAATTCCTGCACCTCCAAAGGGGCGTCTGTCCATCTCATAGCCAAATCCTGTTTTTGAAGCTAGAGCTTCCAGAACCGCTAAACCAGCTTCCATGATTTCTGGACCGATTCCATCTCCTGCTAGAGCTACTATTTTCTTTGTCATAGCCTTCTCCTTTACACACTAGGCATGTCTCGGTAGGAAACGCTATGCCCCATCTCACCTGCATTCTCTTTTTGAACAAAAGTATTGGCATTGATATAGGCAATAGCGGAAGCCTTCAATACATCGAAATCAAGACCTGCTGCGTTAAAGATGGTTTCTGTATCTCTGTTTTCAACAGTGACCAAAACCCGAGCCTGGGCATCGATACCATCTGTTACCGCGTCAATGGTATAGGACACCAAGCGGACAGATTGGTTGAAGAACTTATCAATAGCGTTAAAGATTGCTTCAACGGAACCTTGCCCTGTTGCATTAAATTCGACTTTTTCACCATCCATGTTGGCTAGACTAACAAGTGCTTCAATTTCATTGTCTGCATGGGTTTGAAGTTGCAAATCATCAAAGTGGAAGCCTTCTGGATTTTCAACCATAGTTCCAGCTACCAGAGCTCGAATATCTGCATCTGTGATTTCTTGTTTCTTGTCTGCCAGAGCCTTGAACTTAGCAAAGAGTGGTTTGATATCCTCTTCTGTAAAATCTAGAGCCAGTTCTCTTAGTTTTTCAACAAAGGCATGGCGACCTGACAATTTTCCAAGCGGAAGACTATTACTCTTGACACCGACCAATTCAGGTGTGATGATCTCATAAGTGAGAGGATTTTTAAGGACTCCATCTTGGTGAATACCCGATTCATGAGAGAAGGCATTGCCACCAACGACAGCCTTATTTTTAGGAACTGGAATACCAGAGAAGCGAGAAACCATTTCAGACGTATTCATTGTTTCATCCAAAACAATATCACTAGTTGCTTGGAAGAAATCCTCACGAATCTTCAAAGCAACAGCTACTTCTTCAAGAGCAACATTACCTGCGCGTTCACCGATACCATTAATAGTTCCCTGGACACGTCCAGCACCGTGTTTAATTGCTGTCAAAGTATTTGCAGTTGCCATACCGAGATCATCGTGACAGTGGACACCAAAGACAACTTTATGATCTGATTTAATATTTTCAGTCAAGTGATCAAAGATGCGTGCAAACTCTTCTGGAGTCGTGAAGCCAACTGTGTCAGGGATATTGATATAAGATGCACCTGCATCGACCGCTGTTTGAACGACTTGTAAGAGGAAATCCAACTCTGTTCTAGTCGCATCTTCAGGAGAGAATTCGACGATTTCAAACTTAGAACGTGCATAAGAAACATGTTCCTTGATAGCTTCTAAAATCTCTTCCTTGCTCTTATTGAGCTTATACTTGCGGTGAATCGGACTGGTAGCGATAAAGACATGAATTTGGGGATACTTGGCATCCTTAAGCGCCTCATAACAAGCATCAATATCAGATTTTACAGAACGAGCTAATCCTGTCACTGCTGTTTTTTTCATAACTTTAGCAATTTCTTGAACGGCTATAAATGAATCTGGACTAGCAGCCGGAAAACCAGCTTCAATTACAGAAATTCCCCATTTCTCCAGCTGTCTTGCAATAGAAACTTTTTCCTTTATTGAGAAGTTAACACCAGGTGTTTGTTCCCCATCACGAAGGCTTGTATCAAAAAATTCAACTTTACGCATAAGATTTCCCCTTTTCCAAATGTGGTTTTAAAAAAACATCTCGCTCAGAAGCCCAAGCGAGATGTTGATTTACTCCCGCTTGGTAAGCCAAACAGGACTAATGCTTTTGCACTAGCCCGAGTACCTCAACAACAAAGCAAATTGATTAAACTTAGCTGTTTTCATGTTTGACTTTCTCCTTCGTTTGATATCTTGTTTAGTATTTTAGCATAGCTAAAAACACTTGTCAATAAAAAATCCATTATTTTCTGAAAATTTCTTCAGTAAAGAATATTTTGCTAATTGAAAGTATTTGAAAACTCAAGTAACTTTCCTTATTTTTTCACAGTCAAGTTCCAACTTCTTTCGATGAGTTCTATCACTTCTTCATCTTGCAAACTATCATCAAGCGCCAGACTAAGCCAGTAGCGTTTGTTCATATGAAAAGCTGGATAAATGCCTTTTTTTGAAAGCAAGTCAGCTACTTGGTCGTGTTTGAGGTTGACTGCTTCGACTAGCCCCTCTCTGCCCTTTTCCAGCCTATCCCATGGAATTCTCATTAAAACAGCATACCACTTTTGATTACCTTCATGGCGTAATACAGCTGTATCAGGAGACTTTTCCCACAGATACTCCAACTGATTACCATACTTTTCCTGAACTTGAGTCATGATACGCTTAGTCTGAGGATAGATAAAATCCTGCACATCAAAACAAGCCTTCCGAATCTGGTAAAGAATCTCCAAACAAGCCTCACGGATACTTGCAACAAAACTTCCCCTCATGCTTTCCATATGTACTTGAGGATAGAGGTCACCCGTTTCCTGGTCAAAAACCTGAAAGCTCACATTATCAGGAGTGATGGAGACTGTCATGAAAAATTCACCCTGCAAAATCTGGCAACTATAGGTCCAGACTTCTCCATTTTCTACAAAACCATAGGCATGGGCTTTTTCTTTATTAAACTGATAGGATTTAAAAATTTCAAACATAAGTGAAAACTGCTACCAAAAGCTAGCAGTTCCTTTCTATTTTTTAAAAGACAACCTTGGTTCCATGCAATTGTGTCACACCCAGCTGGTCGATAAAGGTTTGACGGTTATCCAAGTCAATCCCCCCACCTGGTAGAATTTCAATTTTACCTTTAGCATGTTCCAAAATTCTGTGATAATGAGCGAAACGTTTCTCTAGCGAGTCTCCAGACACACCAGCACGAGTTAAGATACGGGTAACACCAGCTTGGCTGAGCCAGTCAATGGCTTCCAACTGATCTTCATCACTCAATTCATCAAAGGCCATGTGAAAGACAATTTCCATTCCTTTAGATGCGGCAATCAGCTTCTCAAGATTAGGCTTATCTAACTTCTTATCAGCAGTTAATGTCCCAAATACAACCCCTTGACTTCCAGCCTGAGCAGTCAAACGAATGTCTTCTAGCATGATCGCTATTTCAAGATTAGTATAGACAAAGTCGCCACCACGGGGACGAATCATGGTCATAATGGTCGTATCGTAGTTAGCTGCCAGTTCAACCGCTGCCTTGGTCACTCCATAGCTAGGTGTTGTTCCACCCACTGCTAGATTGTCACAAAGTTCGATTCGACGAGCTCCAGCCTGCATCGCTTTTTCAAGCAAGGTCACATTTTCAGCACAAAATTCGTAAATCATTTGATTCTCCTTGATGTTTTCTTTAAATTTATTATATCATATTATTTTAAATAGGCTTTCATTTTTATCAAGGCAAATAACTACTATTTTTATCTATTCTTTGTCAGGAATAACTTTAAAGAGATAGTAGGTGATAAAGATAGTCAAGGCTCCCAGACCGATTTTGACTGGCAAAAGAGGGGCAAAATAAATAGAAATCCCCATCAAGATATAGATAGATATGATGATTTTTTTCTTTCGTTCTCGCGCGATTGACTTGGTTTCCCGAAAGTCAGCTACATAAGTCTGATAAAGCTTTGTATGATAAAGCCAGTCTTCAAAACGCTTAGAAGATTTAGAAAAGCAAGCGATAGCTAACAAAAGAAAGGGTGTTGTTGGTAAAAGTGGTAAGACAACTCCAATAACAGCTAAAGCCAGTGAAATAAAACCAATACTTAGGTAAATAATACGCATGTCTTCTCCTAATTGAAATAATCTTATACTAGTTTCCCACAAAGTAAGGAAATTTGTCAAGCATCAACAAAAAAAGAGCCTGAAATTTATTTTCAGGACTCTTCATTTTATTTAATTTTTTCCTCTTCGTAGTCGCCATTACTACATACAACCTGCTTGCCACCACCACGGACTTTTTTCTCCACTAGGAAGTGTCCGCATTTTGGACAGTCACGTCCAATGGGTTTGTCCCAGGAAGTAAACTCACATTCTGGATAGCGATTGCAACCATAGAAGATACGATTACGCTTGGTTTTGCGTTCGATGATTTGTCCTTGATGACAGCTTGGACACTCGACTCCAATCTCTTTGACAATAGCTTGTGTATGACGGCAGTCTGGGAAATTGCTACATGCATAGAATTTACCAAAACGACCGAGCTTAATCACCATCGGACTGCCACAAACCTCACAGTCAAATCCAGCTGGCTCATCCTTGATCTGGATTTTTTCCATTTCGGATTCAGCCTTGGCCACTTCTTTAGAGAATGGTTTATAAAAGGCATCAATAACACGTTGCCACTGCTCTTTTCCAACTTCGACATCATCCAGTTTTCCTTCCATCTCAGCTGTGAAGGTCACATTGACAATATCTGGGAAATATTCAACAATGAGTTTATTAACAATTTCACCCAACTCTGTTGGTTCAAAACGTTTTGCTGCTAGACGAACGTAGTAACGTTTTTGGATGGTTTCAATGGTCGGAGCGTAGGTTGACGGACGTCCAACCCCATTTTCTTCCAAGGTCTTGATAAGAGTCGCTTCCGAATAGCGAGCTGGTGGTTGGGTGAAATGTTGTTCTGGCTTGCTATTGACCTGCTTGACCACATCTCCTACTGCCATATCTGGCAACATTTTGTTCTTGTCAGAGTCATTGTAGATAGCAAGATACCCATCAAACTTAACTTGGCTTCCATTCGCTGCAAACTGAACCCCATTTTGAGAAAGCTTAACAGCCATGGTATCAAAGATAGCTCCCGTCATCTGGCTAGCCACAAAACGGTTCCAGATAAGGGTATAAAGTTTGAGCTGGTCTTTGTCCAAGTACTTAGCGATGCTTTCTGGTGTGTTAAAGACGCTAGATGGACGAATGGCTTCGTGGGCATCTTGAGCACCTGAGGCATTCTTGACCTTGCTACCATGCTTGGAATACTTGCTACCAAAACGGTCGTTAATGTAGCTTGCCGCTTCATTCTGAGCCACAGGACTGATACGAGTCGAGTCTGTACGCATATAGGTAATCAAACCTTGCACACCTGATCCGATATTGATCCCTTCATAGAGCTGTTGAGCCACCATCATGGTCTTTCGAGTACGGAAATTAATTTTGTTAGCCGCATCCATTTGCATGGTTGAAGTCGTATAAGGTAGGGGCGCATTGCGTTTGCGTTCTTTCTTATCTACCTGGTCAACTGTGAAGTCTTTGCTAGTCAAATGGGACAAGACTTCTTTAACTTCTTCGTTGGTGGTCAATTTCATCTTTTTGCCATTCATACCATAGAAAGAAGCCTGAAATTGCTTGGTTCCCTTCTTAAAAACACCATCAATTGTCCAGTATTCTTCCGGTTGGAAGGCATTGATTTCATTTTCACGGTCAATGATGAGCTTAAGGGCAACAGACTGCACGCGTCCTGCTGATAAGCCCTTCTTGACCTTTTTCCACAAAATAGGCGAAATCGAATACCCTACCAAGCGGTCTAAGACTCGACGAGCCTGTTGGGCGTCGACCAAGTCCATGTCAATCTTGCGAGGTTCTTTAAAGGCATTTTTTACTGCGTCTTTGGTAATTTCATTAAAGACTACACGGTTGGCATCATTCTCGTCCAAGTTGAGAATGTGAGCCAAATGCCAGGAAATAGCTTCTCCTTCACGGTCCGGGTCACTCGCCAGAAAGACTTTATTGGCCTTTTTGGCTTCTTTTTTCAAGTCATTGATGAGAGGGCCTTTGCCTCGGATATTGATATACTGCGGTTCATAGTTATTTTCAATGTCGACTGACATACTGGATTTTTTCAAATCACGGATATGCCCGACACTGGCTAAAACCTTGTAATTTCTGCCTAGATATTTCTCAATCGTTTTCGCTTTAGCAGGCGACTCTACGATGACTAGATTTTTCTTAACTGTTGATTTTTTCTTCTTTGTTGCCGTAGCCACACTATCACACCTTTTCAAAGTAATAAACTTTATAAAGTGTAAACCATTTTTCTATAGCTGTCAAGACCTAAGTCCTATATATAGAAGAAAAGTTTATCTGAATGAACAAATTTCTTCTTAAAATTCAAACTCAGCCAACACATCTTGACCACTGCTAATCAGCTTTGCTCCCTCTTGAATCAGGTGGTGACAACCATCTGAATGGCCATCTAAAATGTTTCCTGGAATGGCAAAGACATCACGTCCTTCCTCCATAGCTCGCTCACAGGTAATGAGACTCCCTGAACGCATCCTTGCCTCTGCTACAATAACTCCTCGACATAGTCCTGCTATGATTCGATTACGAGCTGGAAAGTGAAATTTCAAGGGTTCTTCACCTGGTCCGTATTCGCTAAGTACCAAATGGTGATTGCCAATGTGTTCCTGCAAACGTTTATTGGCTCGGGGATAAAAAACATCCAATCCTGTTCCAATGACGGCAATCGTTCTTCCTCCATTCTGGAGTGCAGCCATATGGGCAGCCGTATCAATCCCTTTGGCTAAACCACTGACCACGATTAATTCGTTTTCCAAACCTTGAATGACTTTCTGAACCGACTTTGCTCCCTGACTAGAACATGAACGACTCCCTACAACAGCAACCTTTGGAAATTTCAACAGGTCTAGATTTCCTTTATAAAACAAGAGCGCTGGAGCATCATAAATCTCACTCAGATCCCAAGGATAACAGTCATCAAGAATCGAGAAGGATGGAAATTTCTGAAACTCCTTCTCCAACTGTGCATCATCTATCTGGAAATAGCGTTCCATAAAGACAGCAGGATTACGACAACCTGAAATTTCTGCAATATCACCTAGCAAGAGCTCCTGATCTACAGTCTCGTCGTACTCAAGAACAGTTAAAATTTGTTGATTGGTCAGCCCAGCTTTTCTCAATTTGTAAATCTCATAGTTTGTGATCTTCATATACAACTCCATTTCTTTTTCTACTCATCTATCTATTCGTAAAAAAAATAAAAAGAAGACCAAGGATCTTCTTTTTTCATTTATTCAGATTTAGTAGTTGACCAGCTACTTTCAACCATCGGTAAGATTGTTTTTAAAGTTTCCCCATCCCCTTCAAGTGAAACATAGCGGATTTTACCATCATTTGATCGGAAAACCCAGGTAACGAGGTATTTCCCTGACTTAGCAATTGCATTGACAACATAGGCTTCATAACCTCCAATGGTCGATTTGGAGCCCCAAACCTTACTGAAATCAGAGCTTTGTTCTTTGGAAGTTAAAATACTAGATGAGACAGTCACAACATCCAGTTTAGCATACTCTTCTTCGCTGATATTAAACTGCTCAGCCTTAAAGGTATTCAGCGTAACAATGTTGATATCTGTTCCATCACTATACTGTATATCATTTCCACCTTCTACTTCATGGAATTGAACCCATGATTTGGGTACCTTGACAAAACCATATTCATTCGAACCGATGATTTGCGTCTCTTCCTTTTTCGCTTCAGAAACAGCAGAACTAGAACTACTTGTTTCCTGACTGCTAGAAGAACTAACAACTGCAGTCGAACTTTCTTCGGTTGCTGTTTGCGATTTATTAGAACATGAAGCTAGAAAAACACTAGCAGTAACTACAGTACCTAAAATTAATAATTTTTTCATCCTACCACCTTTCCATCTGCATTATAAGAAAAATATGGACTTCTGTCAAATTCTAACCTGATCTATTTTGTCAGTTGATGATTTTACTCGCTCTCATTTAAGGCAAAAACTCTTGAAAAATCTTCAAGAGTTTAGTTTTCTATTTCTATTCTTCATCCATGCTCAAAACGCTGAGGAAGGCTTCTTGTGGAACTTCGACAGAACCAATGGCTTTCATACGCTTCTTACCAGCTTTTTGTTTTTCAAGCAGTTTGCGTTTACGAGAAACGTCACCACCATAACATTTGGCAAGTACGTTTTTACGAAGGGCCTTGATATCAGTACGAGCCACGATTTTGTGCCCAATAGCTGCTTGGATTGGTACCTCAAATTGTTGACGAGGGATGATTTTCTTGAGCTTATCAACGATGAGTTTTCCACGTTCATAGGCAAAGTCCTTGTGAACGATAAAGCTGAGGGCATCGACCTTATCACCATTGAGAAGGATATCCATTTTGACTAGCTTAGACGGACGATACTCTGACAATTCGTAGTCAAAACTTGCATAACCACGCGTCGAAGACTTGAGCTTATCAAAGAAGTCAAAGACGATTTCAGCAAGTGGAATTTGATAGATGACATTAACACGATTGTCATCAATATAGTCCATGGTTACAAAGTCTCCACGTTTGCGCTGAGCCAGTTCCATCACTGCTCCAACAAACTCCTGTGGTACCATAATCTGAGCCTTGACATACGGCTCTTCAATAGTCGCAATCTTGGTTGGGTCTGGAAATTCAGAGGGGTTAGATACATCCATAGACTCACCGTCAGTTTGGTTAACCTTATAGATAACAGACGGAGCTGTCATGATGAGGTCAATGTTGAACTCGCGCTCTAAACGCTCTTGGATAACATCCATATGGAGAAGTCCAAGGAATCCACAACGGAAACCGAATCCAAGGGCCTGAGATGTTTCTGGTTCGAACTGCAAGCTGGCATCGTTGAGTTGCAATTTTTCTAGGGCTTCACGAAGGTCATTGTACTTGTTGGACTCGATTGGATAAAGACCCGCAAAGACCATAGGATTCATCTGCTTGTATCCATCTAGCGGTTCTGCTGCTGGATTGCTTGCTAGAGTAACTGTATCACCCACGCGCGTATCTTGAACTGTCTTGATAGAAGCCGCAATATAACCAACGTCACCAGTCGCAAGAAAATCACGACCAACTGCTTTCGGCGTGAAAATACCAACCTCCGTCACATCAAAGGTCTTGCCATTACTCATGAGCTGAATCTTATCGCCAGGTTTAACCACTCCGTCCATAACACGCACTTGGAGGATAACCCCACGATAGGCATCATAAACTGAGTCAAAAATTAAGGCTTTTAATGGAGCTGAAACATCACCAGTTGGAGCTGGCACTTTTTCAACGATTTGCTCAAGGATTTCTTCAATACCAATACCAGCCTTGGCTGAAGCCAAGACCGCTTCGCTGGCATCCAGTCCGATGACATCCTCAATCTCTGTACGCACACGCTCTGGATCGGCTGCTGGAAGGTCAATCTTGTTAATGACTGGCAGAATTTCCAAATCATTATCCAAGGCTAAATAAACGTTAGCAAGAGTTTGCGCCTCAATCCCTTGGGCCGCATCAACCACCAAAATTGCTCCTTCACAGGCAGCTAGCGAACGCGACACTTCATAGGTAAAGTCCACGTGCCCTGGCGTGTCAATCAAGTGGAAAATATAGGTCTCACCATCTTTCGCAGTGTAATTAAGCTCAATGGCATTGAGTTTAATGGTAATCCCACGTTCACGCTCAAGATCCATACTATCCAGAAGTTGGGCTTGCATTTCACGACTAGAAACCGTCTCCGTCTTTTCCAAAATGCGGTCTGCTAGGGTTGATTTCCCATGGTCAATATGGGCGATAATAGAGAAGTTCCGAATCTTCTCCTGTCGTTTCTTCAATTCTTCTAAGTTCATGATGCTCTTCCTTTCAGGGTATCTATTAATTATAAATTGTTTTTAACATTTTGACAAGACCATACCCTGCTAGGAGTACTAATCTTCGGCAACAAAACCATCATTTTCGATAAAGTGGTGTTCTGTCATTCCTTGGTCTGTAAAGACGATTCCATGAAGGACACCACCATAGACAGCTCCTCCATCCATGCCAATCTTGCCATCCTCTGTTATCCAAAGCTCAGCTGTACCTCGGTCTTGCTTCAGTAAGCCATAAACTGGTGTATGCCCAAAGACAATGGTTTTCCCAGTATGATTTTCGGCTTCGTGGAATGGTTTTCTGAGCCAGACTTTCTTGTAATCTGTGGTTTCATGCCAATCATCCAAAGTTAAATCAATACCCGCATGAACAAAGATATACTTGTCTGTCTCTACTACAAATGGCATTTGACGAATAAATTCGACCAAGTCTGCTGCTTCTGTCGCAACCCGTTTGGCATCTTCTACGCCATCAACTGGTGCATCCAAGGGACGACCTAAAATTGAGTTAATGGTTGTATCACCACCATTGCGACGATAATGGTCATAGCTTTCTTCTGGGTCATCGAGCCAAGTCAGAAACATATACTCATGATTACCTGATAAACAAATAGCTCCTTGATTGTCGACCAAGTCTTTGACCATCTCTAGAACACGGCGACTGTCTTCACCACGGTCAATCAAATCCCCTAGAAAGAGCAACTGAGTTTGACCATCCCATGTTTTGAGAAGATCTTCCAGCATACCTGCTTTTCCATGGACATCTCCAATTACATAATAGTCTGTCATTTATTTCATCCTCGTTTGCAATAATTCTCTAGCTTGGGTAAGGGCCGCCTCTGTTACATTTTGCCCAGCCAACATTTTAGCTACTTCCTCTACTCGCTCTTCTAAAGTCAAAAGGCGAACCGTCGACACCGTTGAGTGCTCATCGCTAATCTTCTCAATAAAGAATTGATAATCCGCGATGGCAATCACTTGTGGAAGGTGAGAGATAGCAAGAACCTGACCATGCTGGCCTATCTTATGAATCTTCTGTGCGATGGCTTGGGCCACGCGACCTGAAACTCCCGTATCCACCTCATCAAAGACAATACTGGTCTTGCCTTCTTTACGAGAAAAGGCAGACTTGATAGCCAACATGAGACGGGATAATTCCCCACCGGACGCAACTTTGACCAAAGGCTTAAAGTCCTCACCTGGGTTGGTGGAAATATAAAACTCGACTGTTTCATTCCCCTCACGACTAAATTTGCCCTTGCTAAAGCGAACCTGGAACTGTGCCTTCTCCATATAGAGATCCTGAAGTTCTTGTTTAATCTCAGCCTCAAGCTGCTGGGCCAAATCATGACGAGCTGATGCAAGTTGCCCTGCCAAATCGACAAGATTAACTTCCAATTTCTTGAGCTCTGCTTCCATGTCTTCAGAAGAAAGGTTATTACCCGTCAAGAGATTGTACTCATCCGTAATCTTGGCAAAATAAAGCAAAACGTCGTCCACAGTTCCACCATACTTGCGGGTAATAGTATTTATAAGGTCTAAGCGATTTTCAACCTGCATGAGGCGATTGCCATCAAAATCCAAATCCTCAATAATATCTTCTAAACGCTTGGTAATATCTTCTAAAACATAGTATGTTTCTGATAGAGAACTTGAAATTTCACGGTATTCAGGGTCATATTCTTCGACACTTTCCATGTCATTCATGGCCGAACGGACATTAGCAAGACTGGAGAATTCCTCATTGTCCAGCATACTGTAGGCATTGGTTAGGGTATCTGCAATATTTTTATGATTGAGGAGTTTATCTCGTTCTTGGTTGAGAGCCAAGTCTTCACCAGCCTGCAAGTTTGCAGCCTCAATCTCTGCCATTTGAAATTCCAACATTTCGATACGTGCCTTATGTTCCTGTTGGTTTTTCTTGACTTCCAAAACCTGCTTGCGCATTTTGCGATAGGCATCAAAGCTCGTCTGATAGGTCTCCTTCAAGTCCAAGAAAGCAGCATCACCAAACTCATCCAACATCTGGATGTGCAGTTGAGGACGCATTAACTCTTCTTGGTCATGCTGACCATGGATATCCACAAGGTGTTGCCCAATAGCACGCAAGACAGAAAGATTGACCATCTGGCCATTCACGCGACTAACACTACGACCATTTTGCAGAATTTCCCGGCGGATGATAATCTCATCACCCATTTCCAAACCTTGCTCTTCAAAAATTTCCTGCAAAAGGCGACTATTTTCAACCGAAAAAAGCCCCTCAATCTCTGCCTTTGGCGCACCGTGACGAATAACGTCTGTTGTTGCACGAGCCCCCAACATAAGATTCATAGCGTCAATAATGATAGACTTTCCGGCACCCGTTTCCCCAGTCAAAACAGTCATACCCTTTTCAAAATTGAGGGAAATCGCCTCAATAATGGCAAAGTTTTTTATCGAAATTTCAAGTAACATACCGACCTACCATTTTTTGACTTGTTCAACAATTTCTTCAGCCGCCTCTGCTGTTCTAGCTACAATTAAGATAGAATCATCATCAGCTAGACAGCTAAAAATCTGTTCAGAGAATGCCTCAACCAACTGACTCTTCACAAAAATAGTATTTCCAGGAATGACAGCAAGGTTGATCATATTTCCCATTAACTCAGAACTCACAATGTTGTCCTCAGCCAACTGCAAACTTTTGACGACAGATTTTGGCAACTCATAGATATAGGTGTTGTTCTTCAAAGGAATTTTAACAATCCCAAGCTCCTTGATGTCCCTTGAGACAGTGGCTTGCGTAGCAGAAATACCTGCTTCCTTCAAATGCTCAACGATTTCTTCCTGAGTCCCGATTTGATAATCCGTAACAAATCTTCTAATTTTTTCAAGTCTCTCTTTTTTATTCATCTTTAAATTCTCTATGTGCTCTCTCTACAACTTTTTCTATTTCAGGAGCAACTTGATTACTTGCTCCCTCTTCCTTTTTCAAATATGCCAGAAATTCGATGTTTCCATGTCCACCTTGGATTGGTGAATAGTCTAATCCAAGCACTGAAAAACCTTGCTTAACTGCCATACCAGTGACAGATTCAAGGACAGTTTGATGAACCTTGGCATCTCGAATGATTCCATTTTTCCCAATCTGCTCACGACCTGCTTCAAACTGGGGTTTGACAAGTGCCACCACCTGACCTTGATTAGCCAAGACACGATGCAAAGCAGGCAAAATCAGACTGAGGGAAATGAAACTCACATCAATACTGGCAAAGCTTGGTTCCTGCTCAAAATCAGTCTTTTCAGCATAACGAAAATTAAACTGTTCCATGCTGACAACCCGCGAGTCTTGGCGTAATTTCCAAGCCAACTGATTGGTGCCAACATCAACTGCAAAGACCAACTCAGCACCATTTTGCAACATGACGTCAGTAAATCCTCCAGTGGAAGCACCGATATCAATCGTGGTCGCTCCATCAACTGACAAATCAAATACCTGCAAGGCCTTCTCCAGTTTTAGACCACCACGACTGACATACTTGAGTTTTTCACCTTTGAGTTTTAGCTCAGTGTCATCTGGGATTTTTTCTCCTGGTTTATCAAAGCGTTCTCCATTAAGGACTGCTACGACTAGTCCAGCCATGACACCGCGCTTGGCTTGTTCACGCGTTTCAAACAAACCCTGTTTATAAGCTAGTACGTCCACTCTTTCCTTAGCCATTGATTCTCAAACTTTCTACTATTTTCACAATCGGCGCTGTTTCAAAGCTGACTTGCTGGGCGATTTCTTCTAATTTTACATTAGCTTGATCCAGAGTTTGGTTACAAAAGGCAATGGCCTCTTCCAAACCCAACAAGGCTGGGTAGGTCGACTTTTCTGCCTGTAAATCCTTTTGTGGAGTCTTGCCGATTTCCTCAAAACTAGCTGTCACATCCAGCACATCATCTCGAACTTGAAAGGCCAGCCCAATCAATTCACCAACCGTTTTCAGTTTTGCTTGGATTTCTGGTGCTAATTCAGCTATGATAGCAGCCGCTTGGAATGGATAGGCTAGCAATTTTCCAGTTTTATTGGCATGAATGGTCTGGAGTTCTTCCAAGGACAAATGCTGGTGTTCGCCTTCCATATCTAAAACCTGACCTGCCACCATGCCTAGACTACCTGAAGCAAGGGATAAGTTGGCAATCAAGTTCACCTTGATCTGACTTGGCAAATCTGCCTGCGCTATCAAGGAATAGGGATCTAGGAATAAGGCATCTCCAGCCAATATTGCCATCGCTTCGCCAAATTTCTTGTGATTGGTTAAACGCCCCCGACGATAATCATCATCATCCATGGCTGGAAGATCATCGTGAATCAAGCTCCCTGTATGAATCATTTCCAAGGCCGCAGCCACCTGCGCGTGTGCTGGTTTAATAGCGACTTGCAAGGCTTCCAGAACCTCTAACAAGAGAAAAGGCCGAATACGCTTGCCCCCAGCATGAATGGAATAGAGAACGGACTCTCGAAGACTAGAAGCAAACTGCTGGTCTCCATAAAAATCTTCCAAAGCAGACTCGACAAGAGCTAATTTTTCTTGCTTCTTCATTCAAAATCACTTTCTGTTCCGTCTTCTTGCATGACCTTAACCAAGGTCTTTTCAGCCTTGTCCAGCGTCGCTTGGAGCTCTTTTGACAAGACCATGCCCTTTTGAAAGGCCGCAATCGCATCTTCCAAAGCAATTTCACCATTTTCCAAACTTTGGACAATGGTCTCTAGTTCTGCTAGATTTTCCTCAAATTTCTTTTGTTTTGACATCTTTAACCTCTAATTCTACTTGACCATCTCGCATCAAAAGCGTCACTTGGTCTTTTTTATTCAACATCTCAACAGAATCGACTACTGACTCTTCTTTTTTGACAATAGCATAACCACGCGCCACTATTCGACTGGTATCCAACATCAGTAGAGCTTCTGAAAGTCTCTTGACTTCAGCAACCTTGGCATCATAAACTAGCGCCATTTGGCTGCGTAGGAGCTTGTCCAACTGACCTAGACGGTCTTGATAACGCTGGATTTTGGTAACAGGTGATAATTGGACTAGTTGATGCGTTCTTGCTTGGACTAGCTGTTTATTATCAGAAATCCGTGTTCGCAAACTTTGTTTTAATCGCAGTTGCAGTTGATCTAACCGTTGTAAATAACCATCATACAAACGCTCTGGCTGTCTAAAGATGACTGACTGACTGCATTTTTTCAGAGCTTCTTTTTTTCTTGACAGGACATTCTGAACTGCTGTTGCCATCCGCTTTTCCTGATTTTGCAAATGGGTTAACACATCCAACTTAGTCACAGGCGTAGCCAGTTCAGCTGCAGCTGTTGGCGTTGCAGCACGGCGATCTGCCACAAAATCCGCCAAGGTCACATCTGTTTCATGCCCAACACTAGAAATAACTGGCAAACGGGATTCAAAAATAGCCCGTACCACGATCTCTTCGTTAAAAGCCCAGAGATCCTCAATGGAACCCCCACCACGACCAATGATGAGAACATCTAGGTCCTCACGTTGATTGGCACGCGCAATATTTCGAGCAATTTCCTCCGCTGCTCCATCACCTTGTACCTTGGTCGGATAGAGAAGGATATCAACACCAGGAAAACGTCTGCTGACGGTCGTGATGATATCTCGAATAACAGCTCCACTGCGACTGGTTACCACACCGATTCGCTTAGCAAACTGGGGAAGAGGTTGCTTGAATCTCTCTTGAAATAGACCTTCTTCCGTTAGTTTTTTCTTGAGTTGTTCAAACTGAATCGCAAGCGCCCCAACCCCATCAGGCTCAGCTTTTTCAATGATGATAGAGTAGCTACCGCTTGGTTCATAGACCTGCACACGCCCAATTACATTGATCTTCATTCCTTCTTCCAGGTCGAAACCTAATTTCTGATAGATCCCTGACCAGATGGTCGCTTGAATAACTGCATGGTCATCCTTTAGGGAGAAATATTGGTGAGTAGGTCGTTTACGAAAGTTGGAAACTTGACCAGTTAAATAGACCCGTTCCAAGTAAGGGTCTTTATCGAATTTCATTTTCAGATACTTGGTCAAAGTTGTTACTGATAAATACTTTTCCATCTCCACCTACTATTCATTTTCTTGCTTTTCCATGGGTATTATTATACCAAAAAGATGATTAAAAATCTCCTTTTGCATACTGAAACCAAAGGAAAAATAGAAAAGGAGGCTAGGCCTCCTCATCTGATTATTTGCTGTTTCGTGCTTCTTCCAAAATCTTTGCAATCTTGGTCGTCAAAAGATCGATAGCAACGGTATTGCTGACCCCTTCAGGAATGACGATATCGGCATAACGTTTGGTCGGCTCAATAAACTGGTGGTACATAGGTTTTACCACACCTAGATATTGGTCAATCACGCTATCCAGACTACGACCACGCTCCTCCATATCTCGCTTGATACGACGAATAATACGCACATCATCATCTGTATCCACAAAAATCTTGATATCCATCAAATCGCGCAGACGCTTGTCCTCCAAGACCAAAATTCCCTCAACGATAAAGACATCTTGAGGCTCCTGACGATAGGTCTTGCTACTCCGTGTATGCGCTGTATAGTCATAAGTTGGAATGTCCACCGGACGCCCTGCCAACAATTCCTTAATCTGCTCAATCATCAAGTCTGTATCAAAGGCAAAAGGATGATCGTAGTTGGTTTTGACACGCTCTTCAAAAGTCAAGTGAGACTGATCCTTGTAGTATGAATCATGCTCAATCATGGAAATCTTTTCATCAGGGAAATGCGATAAAATGGCTCTTGAAACACTGGTCTTACCACCACCAGAACCACCTGTCACTCCGATAATGATTGGTCTATTTTGCATGCTATCCTCCGTTTTTTTATCCGTCGTCTATTCTATCATATTTTTTGCAAAATTTATAGTCTGATTTGGATAGTCTAGGGGGAAACGATTCCATCCCCACACTCTAGTTAAACTAGACAAAAACCTTCCTTGGCTTGTAGAGATTGCCCCGTTTTTCTAGAATTGCTAGCAATTTATCATCTTCAAAGGCAGCTAACTCCTTATCCGATTGTTCTAGCTCTATAAAACGACCAAAGCGGACTTCTGTAGCCTGTTCTGGAGTTAGGAAAACTTTGACAAGATCCCCTGTTCCAATCTCTAAGGGATAAAGAAAATCCAGTTTTCCAGCCTCTACTTTTTCGGAAATTTCTTCTAAAGTCAGTGCGTCCTCGAGTTGCAAACCTGCAGCACTAGTCCGAGTCAAATGGGACATATGAGCCGCATAACCCAGCTTCTCTCCCAAGTCAAGCGATAAGGTACGGATATAGGTTCCCTTACTGCATTTTACACGAAAAGTAAAGCGTGCAAGATACCCATCATAAAAAATGGGGCTCGTTCTTTCAAAACTATAGATTGTTACCTGACGTTCTGAGCGCTCAACTTCCTGACCAGCACGCGCATACTCATAGAGCTTTCGACCATTAACCTTGACAGCCGAATACATAGGGGGAATCTGAGTAATAGGCCCAGTCAGACTCGCAATCGCTTCATCGACAAGCTTTTCATCCAAGGGCGACAAAACAGGTGTCTCTGCGACCACTTCCCCACTGGCATCCTCGGTCGTCGTTGAATAGCCGAGAGTAATTTCTCCCTCATAGACTTTGCCCTCATCCTGCATAAACTCGACCATGCGGGTTGCCTTGCCCACCGCAATCGGCAAAACGCCCACCACATCCGGATCTAAGGTCCCACCATGACCAATCTTCTTGGTTCCCAAAATCTTACGCAGCTTAAAAACCGCATCATGCGAAGTCATCCCCGCTTCTTTTTTTAAGTTGATAATACCGTTCATGTGTTGCTTTCTAATTTCATTCATGAAATATCTTCTTCAAGAATTGTAATGTAATTAACTTTTGTAACAAAAGATAGTGTGGCTAATCTTCTTGCTTGGTTCATAATTATCCTATCAAATACATTTCTTACAAATCGCCCATTTGCATTTTTATTTTCAGGATTGCTACTATGTAATTCTAAATATTTTTTTAATATTTCTTTTGCAGAATCATGCAAAATGTACTCTTCATTTTTACAATATGAAAGAAAAATATTAAACATTTGGTCCACAGTATAATCTTCAAACGTAATAAAATAATTAAATCTTGATTTTAACCCAGGATTAGATTCAAAAAATTTTTTCATCAATTCATCATATCCAGCAACAATAACCACCAAATCATCACGATAGTCTTCTAATGCTTTAGTTAACTCAGTTAAACACTCTCGACCATAGCTATCACTTTTATCGTTTTCAGTAATACTATATGCTTCATCAATAAACAATACACCACCTTTGGCTTTTTGTATCAATCTCTTAACTATCGAAGCAGTTTGTCCTTGATATTCTGCTATTAAGTCTGTTCTACTTGCCTCAATAAAGTGGCCTTTACTTAATATTCCTAATGATCGATACATATTCCCAACGATTCTAGCCACAGTAGTTTTACCAGTACCTGGATTACCTAAAAACGCCATATGCATCGTTCTATTTGTTTTTTTAAGACCGATTTTTTCTCTACTTTGCTGAACTTTATTAAATGCGACTAGATCTTCAATCTCTTTCTTCACATTTTCTAAACCTATTAATGACTTTAAATCATTTGCTAATGCTTCAAATGATTTATTATTTGTTTCTTTCAAAATCAAATAATTTGTATCAATAACTCTAGAGCCAAGATATTTATACAATAATTCCAATATGCTAGTTTGCTTATCTTTGATTGTAGAGAATGTCTCTTTAGTAGTTAAGTTTCCTAATCGTTTTATAAACTCTAAGTCAGCATTTTTAACATTATCAACAATATCTTGAAGAATTACTACTAATTCATAAGTACTATTTGTTAAATCATCAATTTTCTTCACTTCTGATTTTAACAATTTTAAATAAGTTTCACTAATCATCTACATTCCTTTAAACAATAGAAATAATACTATTAAAACAACAGCGACTACAAGAGTATAGAATCCTTTTCTTAGAAAAACAATCTCTTTTTGTTTCTCTTCTAGTTTTGTTTCAAGACTTTCAACAATTAACTTTAGATTATTTCTCTCTGTTATTGATTTATTATTGATTTCATCAAGGAAATTTTTAAAATTATTTTGTTTTTCTTCAACTTGTAAATGCAAATCGTTAAAACTATTTTCTATTTTCACTAATGTTTTTAGATTCGCTTTTAAAGTATCAATTTCAATTTGAATTTCACTTTGCTTCTCTTCAAGTTGTTCTAACTCTTCTAGCTTTTTATGATGTTTCTTCAATATATCAATTAAATCTTTATTCTGGTTAAAAACGTCATCTAATAGTTTTTTATTACCAGTTTGATATTCTTCTATCTCGTGCAATCCCTGCATAGCTTTATCATTTGCCTCTTTGGCTGCAATCAAAGACTTTGAAATACTTTGAATATACTCATCATCCAATATTTGGAAAGTTTCATAAATGGTATTAAATTCCTGAATAATCTTTTTAATATGCTTGTTTTGTTCAATCATTCTATTTTGAACAGCATCGGTGAGAGCATTTAAATCCTTACCTTTAACATCATATTCCATACCAATAAATCCTAGCATAGGATCGTCTTGTGGGACAGTCGGTAAATCTGATTGTTCTGGAATTTCTTCACTAAAAGCTTTCAACGCTTCTTTTTTCTCATTAAATCTTTCAGACTTTGCTAAAACCTGAATCTCTAATTCTTCTGACATAACATTCTCCTATAGTAAATCGTTTAATGCACTTTGCATTTCTTCAAGTTCACTTTGCTTTTCATCAAAGTATATTTCGTTAGCTAATAATCGCTGTTTGAAATCAATCTTTGAATTAGAAAACTTCTCTTGAACATTACCAAGAAGTTCTCTTAGTTTTTGATGGTTCTTAGCCATCTTAATGAATATATCATTTCGCTTAACAGCAACATTTTGCTCGGCAACAAAAATTTGAACATCCTGAATTCTTAACAATTCGTTTTTCTTATTAGCTTGTTTCTTTTGATTTTCCTCAATTAATTTTTTTGAAATAAATTGATCAAGTCCGTTAATGATTATCGCTCCCAAGATTCCAGTTAGTAAACTCGCAAAGAACATCCCTAAAATATTAGCAATTGTTCCTAGGAGTTTTATTTCAAAAGTCATACCTGGTATCTTATTTAAGAACTGCTCAAAATATTCTCCTAAAAACATTGCTCCTACAGCAACTAAACCAGAAGTAATGATTTTTGAAATGTGAGCTATCTTAATTGCTGTAGAATGTGTTTGATTTTCAGGGTTAGATAAATAAGAAATGCTTTCTCTGATAGAACCAAATAATTGTTTAATCAAGTTTGGAAGTTTTTGTAATTTATGGTTAAATGCGCCAATAATTTCTCCAACAATGCTTCCAACAAAACTATCTACACCTACTTTAATAAAATCTTTGATTTTGCCAAAAAATGAATGAAGTGCTTTTTTCATTTCCTCCATAAATGTATCAAAAGATTGTTTTTTTGCTTTAAAATACCTCACTAGAGCATTCATAATTTCCTTCAGCATTCCAAATAGAGCTGCAACAAACATAGCTTTTATAGCATCTTTACCAGCTTTATTGGCCATTCTGACAGAAGCTTTCTTTGCAATATCCTTATTAATAGCTTTCTTTGCTGTTTTCTCAGCCTTAAGCATCTTCTTTGAATCAGCTGCTAGTTTATCATTTAATCTTTTATTATTTTCAGCTTTAAGATTTCGCTTTTCGGCATCTGAGATATTCATCTTATCTATTTTTTCATTTGCTTTTTTAACTTGTTCTCTAAGATTTCTTTCTCTTAGTTCCTTATTTTTTATGTAATCGCTATTAGATTTTGCGCCTTTACTTTTATTAAGAGATTCATTAGTCGCAGATAAATTTTCAGATTTGTTAGCTAAATCAGAAGGATCAATATCTGCTATTTTTCTCCATGGATTTTCAAAAATCTGTTTTCGCGGTACGATGTGATCCAGATTAGCTTTTTCGTTTATTTTTAATTTTTTTCCGGTGTATTCATCCTTCAAGTTTCCTAATTTTTGCTTATGTTTCATTGCCTTATTTGCATCAGTATATCTTTTGTCTTTAACAATCTGATCAGCAATTTCTTTTGTATAGCCATTTGGGTTCTTTTCGTTATATTGCTTTAATAGTGTATCACTTGTCATATCTAAACCAATTTGATTCCCAAATTGATTCCAAATTTCATCTAAAATAACTTCACTTAACTTATCAGGTGATCCTATTTCTTTAAACTCTGTTTGTAACGATTCAAGATTAGAAAATTCCATCTCAAATTGTTGCTCAAGTAGTTCTTCCAATTCATCGTAATTTAAACTTTGTAATTCATCTACTTCTTCAGTATTCAATACTAATAATTCATTTTCCACTGCTTTCTCACTCCCCCTTCAATGCTTCAAACTTCGCTTTCATGGTTGGATTTTTTCGGGTCAATTTTTTAACGGAAACATCTTCTAGCTTGTTGTTTGCAAGGCGGAGTTGATTTTCAGAAGTTGTCAGGAATTTCTTAACTTCTTCCATCCGTTTGATGGCCTTATCGATTTCATCGATAGCTTTACCAAAGTTGGTTGAAGCAGAGTTGTAGTTCTTAGCAAAGGCTACTTTGAAGGCATCCAAGTCTTCCTCAAAATGGGTGATATCGATATTTTGCTCGCGAACCAAGGCCAACTCCTGCTTGTACTTGAGGGAATTAAACGCCGCATTACGCAAGAGCCCAATCAACTGAATAAAGAATTGAGGACGGACCACATACATCTTTTCATATTCGTGGCTGACATCCACGATACCCGTGTTAAAGTAATCGTTATCTGCTTCTAACATGCTCACCAAAACGGCATATTCACAGTTCTTCTCCCGACGATCCTTGTCCAATTCCTTGTAAAAATCGGCATTCTTGTGCTTCTTCTCTGTTCCATCCGCTTCATTTTTCATTTCAAACATGATGGAAATGAATTCTAGACCATTTTCATCAAAATCACGGAAGATAAAGTCCCCCTTAGACCCACGCGCAGAGACCTTGTTATCCTTCTCAAAGTAGGCATTTGGAAAGGCAAAACTACGAACCTTGTTAAACTCACTCTCTGCATACTGTTCCAGGCTTTCCCCGATTGCTTTTGTGGATTGTTGGGCTTTGAAATTCTTGTAAAATTCGACTTGTTCACTAGCAGCCTTAAGCTGGGCTTCGTAATTTTGCTTAACAGAAGCCAAAGATAACTCATTTTCCTTTTCTTGCAAGAGGAGCTGATTTTTGACCTGATCGCGTTCTTTTTCTAAGTCAGAAAGGGTCTTTTGCAGTTGATTTTCATGCTCCAAACGCAAGGTGGCCAATTGGCTTTCCAAGGCCTGCACTTCCTTGTCCTTAGCCAATAAGGCCTCATGACTTGTCTGTTCAACTTCTTTCTTGGCCAACTCTTTCTCTGTATCAAAGTTTTGGATTTGACTCTGCAGTTGAGCGATTTCTTGATCCTTCTGAGCCAGTTTAGTCTGTTGCTCATTCATGGCCTTTTGCTCAGCCAAGGCCAACTCCTGCTTCATTCGATCGTGCAATTCCTTATCAAACTCTGCCGTTCTCACTTGGGATAAGAGTTCGGCATACTGACTCTCATTTACTGTAAAGACTTCCCCACAGTTGGGGCATTTGATTTCGTTCATAACTTTCCTCTTTCTAGACTTCTGTAACCATTATATCATGCCTGATGGAAAATCAAAAACAGTGAGTCGAAACCCACTGTTTATATCTTTTACTTTAAATTTTTTCCAAGGCCAAACGCAAATCTTCAATCAAATCCTCTACATTTTCAAGACCGATAGACAAGCGGATTTGGTTTGGTGTGACACCTGCTGCTTCTAGATCTTTTTCTGACAACTGACCGTGAGTGGTCGTCGCAGGATGGACAACAAGAGATTTAGCATCTGCTACGTTTGCAAGGTCAGAGAAGATTTCCAAATTATCAATCACCTTGCGAGCTTCTGTCTCTCCACCTTTAACATGGAAGGTAAAGATTGAACCCACACCTTTTGGCAAATATTTCTCAGCCAAGGCATGATATGGACTGTCAGCTAGTTTGGGATAGTTGACTTTTTCTACCTTAGGATGGTTGACAAGGAAATCAACAATTTTCTCTGCATTTTGCACATGGCGTTCGACACGAAGAGAGAGAGTTTCAAGCCCTTGGAGCAAGAGAAAGGCATTAAATGGTGACAAGGCCGCACCTGTATCACGGAGCAATTGAACACGAACAGCGATAATAAAGGCTGCTGCACCCACATCACGAGTATAGCTCAAGTTGTGGTAACTTGGGTCTTCCTCAACAAATTGAGGGAATTTCCCTGAAGCTGCCCAGTCAAAACGACCGCTATCGACAATCACTCCTCCAATAGTCGTACCATGCCCACCGATAAACTTAGTTGCTGAGTGGATGGCAATATCTACACCGTGAGAGAAGACGTTAATCAAATATGGTGTGGCAAAAGTGTTGTCTGAAACGAGAGGAATCTGGTGTTTATGCGCAATCTCAGCCAATTTTTCCAAGTCAGGAATGTTAATCAAGGGATTCCCCAAGGTTTCAATCAAGACGAGCTTGGTATTGTCATTGATAGCTGCTTCCACTTCTTCCAAATTATCCACATCCACAAAGGTTGTTGTGATCCCATAACGAGGAAGGGTTTCCTTCAAGAGGTTGAAGGTCCCACCGTAAATAGTTGACGCAGCCACCACATGGTCACCTGCGTGAGCAAGCGCCAAAATAGTGTAGTTTACAGCAGCCATACCTGATGCTGTCGCTAGTGCTCCAACACCACCTTCAAGAGCAGCGATTCTTTCTTCAAATGCCGCTGTTGTAGGGTTGGTAATACGAGTATAGATATTCCCCGGTTTTCTCAAGGCAAACAGATCTGCACCTTCCTGCGTGTCATCAAAAACGAAGGATGTTGTTTGATAAATCGGTACTGCACGAGACTTGGTCGCTGGATCAACGACTTGCCCAGCATGCAATTGTAGGGTTTCAAATTTAAAATCACGAGTCATAAGACGACCTCCAAATAGCTTCATTAGGGATATTGTATCATCTTGGGCTAGTCTTTTCCAATACTGATTTTCTATATTTTGATATAAGGAACAACTATGACTAGTCTTATATCTCAAACAAAAAAGCACGATTCACTCGTGCTCATTTCTTTAATCGACATAAGTATCTTCGTTTTTGTTGAGGAAGGCGTAAGGCAAGCCCATCAAGAGACCTCCTCCGATAAAGTTTCCGACAAAGGTTACACCCCAGTGACGAAGAATATTAGGTATGTCAAAGTTAGCAATAGAATCTGCAGCAACACTAAACTTAACAATCGCAAAAGAAGCAAAGTTCGCAGCAATGTGTTCGTTTGTTAAGAATACAAACATGTAAATTGCTGATAAGACAAGCCAAAGTTTGGCGCCTCCGTCTTTCACCAAAACAAATGAAAGAATGGCAATGTTTACAAAGATATTGGCTAAAATACCTTCAAGCAAGACTAGCTCATTGGAACGGCTTAACTTCATCTCTACAACCCCTGAAATGAAGCTATCATGTGTTAGATTTGCATAGGCTGCTGAGTGGGCAAAGCCCCAACCTGCTATCAAAGCCCCGATGAGATTGAACAAGGTACAGTAAAGCAAAATCTCAGCTGTTTTTCTCCAAGAAATTTTTTTCAAGAAACTACCAGCTGTCAAAAACATCATATTCGAAGTTACCAGCTCAGCATTTAAGAAAACACTGTAGGCCAATCCCCAAGCAAAAACAAATGGGAAGAGAAAACGTCCACTACCTGGAGCGATCTTATTAATCAAGTCAGCCCCAACTGCACCCGCAGCCGTACTAAATGTCAGAAAAGCACCTGCAAACATGGAACGAATCGCATACTTAAACTTGCTTTGGCTATAAAGACTTTCTTTCTTCTTACAAGCAAATTCAATCTTTGAAATAAATTCTGAAGAGACCATAAAAAACTCCTAAACTTTTATTTGTGATAATTATAACATAATTCTTGTTTTCTAGAAAGCGTTTTCCGTAAATTTCTAAAATATTTATCTTAAAAATCTTTATCCTAAGCCTTCTTGTCCTTTTTCATAAGAACTATTTCGATCCTATTTTGTTGACATAAAAAACCAGTGAAATAGCACTTCACTGGTTCATTCATTCTTAATAACGTTGTCTATACGGTTGATTAAAGGCCTTCAAAATATCCTCAGAAGTCTCAGAATAAGCTTTTGATTCTTTAAAGATTCCTTTGACGATTATACGCTCAGTCGCATTATAATCAACACAGGTAACCAAAGTAATCTCCTTTACGCCATCACGATCTTCGATTTCATCTACACGGTCAGGTGTGACACGTTTAACTTCTGTAATCTCATAAGTATAAACTTTATCCTTATCCGTCAGGTAAATTTTCATACCTGCTTTGGCATTGACCAAAGGTGAGAAGAGCATTTGACTGGCATTTTCAGCAGTAAAGATATGGTGACTAGCTAGAGAATAGTTCCCTTCTCCCATTCTTTGGTCAGGTTTCATAGTCCCTGCTCCATAGAACAGGTTTACATTATCCAAACCTTTAAAAATCGGTAAGTTTATCTCCACTTCGGGAATAGCAATACCTCCAATAACGGGAAGTTTCTGAGCATCCCATTGTGAAGCCAATACAGCTTCGGATGAAATAGACTTAACAGAGTCAAAATCAAAATTTCCCTCGGATTTTAAATTTTCATCTATATTTTCCTTAGTGACTTGATTGACTTGGTATTTATTGGTATTCCAGACCAAAAAGATATCGCGAATCTTTGAATTAAAAATCAAGGCTAGGGAAAGAAGAATTAAGAAACCCGCTAAAATATTGATAAATAGATTTCTGCGTTTATTTTTCTTACTCTTTTTATTTTTCGTTTTTTTATGAGACATTATGCTTCACCTTCTGTTTCAATTTCAGTCCCAACTTCTTCTTTTTCTGCCGCAGCAACCGTTGTAAAGGTCACAATCTTGGCATCTTGGTCTAGACGCATCACCTTAACTCCCATAGTTGAGCGTCCTGTTTGTGAAATATTGGCAACGTTTGTTCGAATCATGACCCCTGTATCCGTGATAATCATCAGGTCTTCATCCCCCTTAACAGTGAGGAGACCTGCCAGAGGACCATTCTTCTCAGCAACATTGGCTGTCTTCATCCCTTTACCGCCACGGCCTTTAGTAGGGTATTCAGTAGCAAGGGTACGTTTACCATAACCTTTTTCAGTGATGATAAGGACCTCATCCTGATCAGTGATGACACTAGCACCAACTACAGTATCTCCTTCACGAAGGTTAACTCCTCGGACACCTGTCGCGATACGGCTCATGCCACGAACAGCTGACTGATTAAAGCGAACAGAATAACCAAACTTGGTACCAATGATGATATCGGTATCTTCTTCTGTCAGCAAGACATTAATCAATTCGTCTTCATCCTTAAGATTCAAGGCCTTAAGTCCATTTTGACGAATATTTGCAAATTCTTTGACACTGGTTCTCTTCACGACACCATGACGAGTTGTAAAGAAGAGATAGGCGTCATCACTACGTTCAGACTCAACGTTGATGATGGTCTGAATGCTCTCACCTTCGTCCAACTTCAATAGATTGACAACTGGCAAGCCCTTAGCAGTACGACCGTATTCAGGGATTTCATAACCTTTTAGTCGGTATACGCGTCCTTTATTGGTAAAGAAGAGCAAATGATCATGGGTGCTGGTTGAAACCAATTCACGCACAAAGTCATCATCCTTAACTCCCGTACCTTGAACTCCACGGCCACCGCGTTTTTGAGCAGTAAACTCACCTTGGTCCAAACGTTTGATATAGCCCTTGTTAGATAGGGTAATCAAAACATCCGTTTCTTCAATCAAATCTTCATCTTCAAGAGTTAAGACTTCTCCGATCATCAACTCCGTACGACGCTTGTCACCAAACTTGCGTTTGACTTCGTCCAGCTCCTCTTTGATGATTTGCGCCACGCGATCAGGTTTGGCAAGAATATCAGCCAAATCTGCAATCAAAGCAATCAATTCATCATATTCAGACTGAATCTTATCACGTTCCAATCCTGTCAAACGACGAAGACGCATATCAAGGATAGCTTGACTTTGACGTTCAGAAAGCTTGAACTTGCTCATCAACTCAGCTTGCGCTTCCGCATCTGTTTCACTGGCACGAATGATACGAATCACTTCGTCGATATGGTCAAGTGCAATTAAAAGACCTTCTAAGATGTGCGCACGCGCTTCTGCTTTTTCCTTGTCAAATCGTGTACGACGAACAACCACTTCTTTTTGGTGCTCGATATAAGAATCCAAAATTTGACGAAGGGACAAGATTTTTGGCACACCATTTTGAATCGCCAGCATATTGAAACCAAAGTTGGTTTGCATCTGGGTCATCTTGAAGAGGTTGTTAAGGATAACGTTGGCAGACGCGTCTCGTTTAACCTCGATTACAAAGCGAACGCCTTCACGGTTGGACTCATCACGTACAGCTGTAATGCCCTCAATTCGTTTTTCCTGAACCAAGCGAACAATATGCTCATGTACCTTGGTTTTATTAACCATATAAGGGAATTCCGTTACAACAATACGCTCACGACCCGTCTTAGTAGTTTCAATCTCTGTACGAGAACGAAGGACAATGGAACCTTTACCGGTCTCATAAGCTTTGTGGATCCCTGATTTCCCCATGACAAGAGCACCAGTTGGAAAATCTGGACCAGGCAAGACTTCCATCAAGTCCTTAGTTGTCACTTCAGGATTGTCCATAACCAACTTCACTGCATCAATGGTTTCACCCAAGTTATGAGGTGGAATATTGGTTGCCATCCCAACAGCGATACCAGTTGCCCCATTGACCAAAAGGTTTGGAAAACGAGCCGGCAAAACCAAGGGTTCACGTTCGTTAGCATCGTAGTTATCTACGAAATCAACGGTGTTTTTATTGATATCACGAAGCATTTCAAGGGCAATCTTGCTCATACGTGCCTCAGTGTACCGTTGCGCGGCAGCACCGTCCCCGTCCATAGAACCAAAGTTTCCATGCCCATCAACAAGCATGTAACGGTAGCTCCACCATTGAGCCATACGAACCATGGCTTCGTAAATAGAGGAATCTCCGTGTGGGTGGTATTTACCCATAACATCCCCTGTAATACGGGCTGATTTTTTATGAGGTTTGTCTGGTGTAACACCTAGTTCATTCATTCCGTAAAGAATACGACGATGAACAGGCTTTAAGCCATCTCGAACATCTGGAAGGGCCCGCGCAACGATAACGCTCATGGCGTAGTCGATAAAGCTGGTCTTCATCTCCTTTGTCAGATTGACATTCACTAAATTTCTATCCTGCATTCATAAATGCCTCATTTCACTATTAGTAATTAGATATATTATACCATAATTTGTCCTTCATTTCAGTCTTTGGAAATCGCTAAAACGTTTACATCGATAACCGAATAGAATATTCGTGACAAAGCTTTTTAAAAGTGATAGAATGAAAGTGTCTGGGGATTCCCCTAAAAAAAATGAAGGAGATGTTTAGATAATGACTTCAACTAAACAACACAAAAAAGTGATCCTTGTTGGTGACGGTGCCGTAGGTTCATCTTACGCTTTCGCACTTGTTAACCAAGGAATTGCACAAGAGCTTGGAATTATCGAAATTCCACAATTACACGAAAAAGCTGTTGGTGATGCGCTTGACCTTAGCCACGCCCTTGCCTTCACTTCACCTAAAAAAATCTACGCTGCTCAATACTCTGACTGTGCAGACGCTGACCTTGTTGTTATCACTGCAGGTGCTCCTCAAAAACCAGGTGAAACTCGTCTTGACCTTGTAGGTAAAAACTTGGCTATCAACAAATCAATCGTAACACAAGTTGTTGAATCAGGTTTCGATGGTATCTTCCTTGTTGCAGCTAACCCAGTTGACGTTTTGACTTACTCAACTTGGAAATTCTCTGGATTCCCTAAAGAACGTGTTATCGGTTCAGGTACTTCACTTGACTCAGCACGTTTCCGTCAAGCACTTGCTGAAAAATTGGATGTTGATGCTCGTTCCGTTCACGCCTACATCATGGGTGAACACGGAGATTCTGAATTTGCGGTTTGGTCACACGCTAACATCGCTGGTGTAAACCTAGAAGAATTCCTTAAAGACACTCAAAACGTTCAAGAAGCTGAATTGATTGAATTGTTCGAAGGTGTTCGTGACGCTGCTTACACAATCATTAACAAAAAAGGAGCTACATACTACGGTATCGCAGTGGCACTTGCTCGTATCACAAAAGCAATCCTTGATGACGAAAATGCAGTACTTCCACTTTCAGTCTTCCAAGAAGGTCAATACGGTGTTAAAAACGTCTTTATCGGTCAACCAGCTGTTGTTGGTGCACACGGTATCGTTCGTCCAGTAAACATCCCATTGAACGATGCTGAAACTCAAAAAATGCAAGCATCTGCTAAAGAATTGCAAGCTATCATTGATGAAGCATGGAAAAACCCTGAATTCCAAGCAGCTTCTAAAAACTAATGAAAAGAAGGTTCTCATACATGGGAACCTTTTTCTTTTTGCACAGAATCATAACTCAACTTCTCAAATAAAAAAAGCCTGTCGCACAAGCTCAAATACTTGATATGACAGGCTTTTTGAAAATTCATTATTTAACAGCGTCTTTAAGAGCTTTACCAGCTTTGAATGCTGGAACTTTAGAAGCTGCGATTTTGATTTCTTTACCAGTTTGTGGGTTGCGACCTTTACGTGCAGCACGCTCACGAACTTCAAAGTTACCGAAACCGATCAATTGAACTTTTTCACCAGCTGCAAGGTATTCAGTTACTGCTGCAAATACAGCGTCAACTGCTGCTGCTGAATCTTTCTTAGTCAATTCTGTAGCTTCTGCTACTTTAGCGATCAAATCTTGTTTGTTTGCCATGTTAACAAATCCTCCAAATAATTTCTAATTAACAAATATAATCATATCCTAAAATCGGCTATAGGTCAAGTCAAAAACACTATTTTGACCATTTTTTCTCTATTTTTTTAGGAATTGTAGCGAATTAGAATCGCCCAAGCATTCTCTCCAGTATGAGTTTGAATAATAGAGCCAGTTTCCAATACAGAGATTGGCTTCTCAACATAAGGTTGCAATAATGCCTTCATCTCATTCGCCCATTCGTTCGTTCCAGCATAGGAAATTCCAATTTCTGCAACTGATTTTTGGGAAAGAGTATTGGTTAATTCCTCAAGCCACTTTTTGAAAGTTTTCGCTCCACGTCCTTTGGCGATTGGTTGGAGTTCGTGGTTTTTCATCTGCATTACTACACGAATATTCAAGAGTGAGCTTAGTAATCCTGTCACACGTCCAATACGACCACCCTTAACTAAGTTTTCTAGCGTCGAAACACCGATATAGAGTTCTGTATGATTTTTGACGTCCTCTACATGAGCTAAGATCGTTTCTAAGTCTTTACCCTCTTTGGCAAGTTTTGCGGCTTCAACAACTTGGAACTTCATTGCTTGATCTGTAAAAGAACTATCAATAACTGTTACATCAGCAGTTGAGAGGCTGGCCCCTTGGCGAGCAGCTTCCACAGTTCCAGACAAGGCATGGGACATGTGAATGGCGATAATTTGACTGCCATCTTTACCTAGTTCTTCAAAGACCTCAGCAAACACTCCCACAGGGGGCTGGCTTGTTTTAGGCAGATTCTTACTTTGTTGCATAAGATGAAGGAATTCTCCCTCTTTCAAATCTGCATCCGAATAAAGCACACTATCAATCATAACTGATAGAGGGACAACAGTGATATTTAATTCTTTAACTACTTCTGGTTCGATAGTAACAGAAGAGTCCGTTACAATTTTTACTTGTGTCATAATTCAATCTTTCTATTCTTCTTGATAGGATTGGGATTTTCTCCTTTATTATATCAAAAAAATGATAAAAAATCATAAGTGATTCGATGAAAAGAACTGAATTTTTGGTATAATCTATCTATAGAAAAGTGAGGAACAGCCATGATTCGAAAACTTCAACCGATTATTACTATTATTCTTGGAGCTGCTATCTATGCCTTTGGTCTTACCTACTTTGTTGTTCCTTATCATTTATTTGAGGGTGGGGCGACTGGTATTACCTTGATTACCTACTATCTCTTTAAGATTCCTGTCTCATTGATGAACCTCTTGATTAATATCCCTTTATTTATCCTGGCTTGGAAGATATTTGGGCCTAAGACCCTCTACTCCAGTCTTTTAGGATCTATTTCACTTTCCGTTTGGCTAGCAATTTTTGAGCGCATTCCTTTGCACATCGACTTGCAAGGTGATCTCATCATTGTCGCTTTAGTCTCAGGAGTCTTACTAGGGGTTGGTTTAGGAATTATCTTTAATGCTGGTGGAACCACTGGCGGCTCTGATATCGTTGCCCGTATCCTCAACAAATACACCAATATTTCGATTGGGAAATTGCTTTTTGGGATTGACTTTTTTATCCTAATGTTGATTTTGATTATCTTCCAGGATCTTCGTCTGGTTACCTATACCCTCTTATTTGACTTTATCATCGCTCGTGTTATCGACTTGATCGGCGAAGGAGGTTATGCTGGTAAAGGATTTATGATTATTACCCAATATCCTGATCAATTGGCCAAAGAGATTAACGATGAACTCGGACGTGGCGTTACCTTTATATCTGGTCAAGGCTACTACAGCAAAAAGGATTTAAAAATTATCTACTGTATCGTCGGTCGAAACGAAATCGTAAAAATGAAAGATATGATTCACAAAATTGATCCTCAAGCCTTTATCACCATCACTGAGGCTCATGAAATTCTGGGTGAAGGATTTACTTATGTGAAAGATTAAAAAAGCTGGGAATTCCCAGCTTTTATTCTTCTTCTGCGAGGGTTGAATGGCGGAACCCGTAAGTAAAGTAAATGACTAGACCAACTACAAGAGCGATACCAAAGGCGATCCAGGTATCTAGACTATATTGAAGCATAAAGGAAACACAGATAAGAATGGAAAGAATTGGCAAAAGTGGCACCAAGGGAGTTTTAAACTCTCCCTCTTTTGGCATACCCTTATCCTTTCTGAGTTTTATTATTCCGTAGGCTAGCAAAATGAGATAAGCTAGCGTACAAATATTTAAGAAGGCTGCAATACTGGCTAGAGGAAAGACTCCTGCAGCAATGGCTGAAGCAACTCCTGTTAAGAGGGTCGCATTTTTAGGAACGCGACTAGTCTTGCTTAATTGTTTGAAACTTTGAGGTAAAAGTCCATCACGTGCTAAGCTATAAATCATCCGAGACAAAGCATAAGTCATGGAGATACATACGGTTATCAGGGTTAGAATGGCTACAAGCGAAACATAATTTGCCGCCCAGCCGATACCAATACTCCGTAATGAAAATGCTACTGCATCGTCCACATTGAGCTTACTGTAGTGAACAATCCCTGTCAATACTAAGGTTACCAAGGCATAGAGAATGGTGACGATTGTCAGAGAAAGCACGATTCCGCGAGGAATATTTTTTTGCGGACTTTGAATTTCATCAACTGCCATGGAAATTGACTCAAATCCGAGAAATCCAAAGAACATCAAAGATGCACCCGCCATAATCCCAGTACTTCCACCATATAGTTGACCAAAACCAAATGGAGCAAAATTCGTCCAATTTTCTGGCTTAATGTACCAAATACCAACTAGGATAAATAAGGCGAGAGCTGAGAATTTCAAGACCACTAAAAGTGAATTAAATCTCAAAGCTGCCTTAGAATTTAATAAAACCAATCCCGTTACCAAGGTCAGTACTAAAATAGGTAGAAGATCAATGTAGGTTCCTTGTTCAGGGTTAAAGGTTCCATTCAAGGCTTGGGGCATGGAGATACCATAATTACTGAGCAATCCCTTAAAGTAAGCTGCCCAGCCAGATGCTACTCCTGAAACAGCCGTCATGAATTCCATGATGGTCAGCCAGCCAGCAATCCAGGCTGGCAATTCTCCTAGAATCGCATAGAGGTAACTATAAGCACCACCAGTAGCAGGCACACGAGAAGCAAATTCTGCGAAAAAGAGGGCTGATAAAGAAACACACAGGGCAGAAATCACAATGGAAATCACTAGTGATGGACCAGCTAGGGTAGCTGCTGCTGTTCCTGTAATGGTGAAAATCCCTGTCCCCACCATGGCACCAATCCCTAGAAGAATCAAATCCCACAATTTCAAATGGCGATGCATCTCTGTCTGTCTCAGACTAACATCCTTGGTTCTAAAAATATTCATACTTCATCTCCACTAAATGTAATTGTTTTATTTTACCATATAAAAGTATTTTTGTGAATATTTATTAGGTTCTTTTTTGAAAAAAATTCTGAACAGAAAGGATTCCTGTTCAGAATTTGCATTTTTACCCACTGATTCTTTCAATGGAGTATACTGATCAAGCGAGTAGGCTCAGTATACTCCATTGAAAGTTTTTTAGGGATTTGGGATTTTTTAAACTTCAAAGTAAGGGAAGGGACGGTCACTATCTAAAGAACGATTTGGAACTTCTTGTTCCAAAATAGCGCGCCAACCAGATACCAATTCTTCAAAAGTCAATTGGGCTTCTGGAGAAGCTGTTGTCAGCTTCCGACCAAACCAAGCCATGGTTGCAGTTTCAAACTGAAGCATAGCGTACTGGATTACTGGTACATTTGCCTCTTCATAATTTTCATTTACTGCACGCGCTACTTCTGCCGCTTGCGGAAGGAGTTGATTGCTGATTTTATCAACAACAGTCGCATCCATCTCTCTCCATGAAAGAAGTTGACCATTTACCTGATAAAAGAGCTCAAAGGTTTCTTGATTTTCTTTGAAATTAGTAAGAACAAAAGCACGTTCTACTGCCTCAGGACCACCAGCAGCTTTTACAGCGTTTATCAAGAGGTTTTGTTCCATTTGTCGCCAATAATCATCTGCTTCTTCTGCTAGATCAATTGTAAAGGGTGGAACAATTTCCTCAACAGGAATTTCGCCTTTATTCGCTTTTTCAACATTACCAAATAATTTTTTTAAGAATCCCATTTGCTTCTCCTTTGTCTTTTATCCGACCGAACCTTCCATTTCATAGCTAATCAAGCGGTTCAGCTCAACTGCGTATTCCATTGGAAGCTCTTTAGTGAAGGGTTCGACAAATCCCATAACGATCATCTCAGTTGCCTCAGTTTCTGACAAACCACGGCTCATGAGGTAGTAGAGTTGTTCCTCTGAAATCTTAGATACTTTGGCTTCGTGTTCCAAAGCAACTTGCGAGTTGTGGATTTCATTAAATGGAATGGTATCTGAAGCTGATAAGTCATCCATGATAATGGTATCACACTCGATGTGAGAAACAGATTTCTTAGAGTTCTTGTTAAAGGTTACTTGTCCACGGTAGTCAACCTTCCCTCCGCCTTTAGCGATGGATTTAGAAACGATAGAGGAGCTTGTGTGTGGAGCGTTGTGGATCATCTTGGCACCTGTGTCTTGGTGTTGACCAGCATTAGCAAAGGCGATCGAAAGCATGGTACCACGGGCCCCTTCTCCATCTAGGTAAACAGATGGGTATTTCATGGTTGTTTTAGCACCCAAGTTACCATCAATCCACTCAACAGTCGCATCTTTCAAAGCTTTGGCACGTTTTGTTACCAAGTTATAGACATTATCAGACCAGTTTTGGATGGTTGTATAACGCATATAAGCTCCGTCCAATGCGAAAATTTCTACGATGGCAGCGTGCAGGCTATTACTTGAATATGTTGGTGCTGTACATCCTTCTACGTAATGGACGCTTGCTCCTTCATCAACAATAATCAAGGTACGTTCGAACTGACCTGTATTTTCGTTGTTGATACGGAAGTAGGTTTGAAGTGGAATATCTACCTTGACACCTTTTGGCACGTAGATAAAGGTTCCACCCGACCATACTGCAGAGTTGAGGGCTGCCAACTTGTTATCAGTCGGTGGTACCAACTTCGCAAAGTATTGTTTAAACAAGTCTGGGTATTCCTTGAGGGCAGAATCCGTATCTGTAAAGATAATTCCTAACTTCTCAAACTCTTCCTTCATGTTGTGGTATACCACTTCTGACTCGTACTGGGCAGAGGCACCTGCTAGATAAGCACGTTCAGCTTCTGGAATACCGATACGTTCAAAGGTTTCTTTGATTTTTTCAGGAACTTCATCCCAAGAACGGGCTGGTTTATCAGAAGGTTTTTGGTAGTAGATCAAGTCATCAAAGTCAATCTCTGACAAGTCTGCTCCCCAGGTTTGCATAGGCATTTTTTTGAAGGTTTCATAAGACTTCAAACGGAATTCTAACATCCACTCAGGTTCTCCCTTAGCAGCTGATAATTCGCGAATGACTTCTTCGTTCAATCCTTTTCCTGTCGATAAGACAGGCTCTACATCGTCATGGAAACCAAATTTATATTCACCAAGGTCAATTGGTTTTGGTTCTACTCTTTCTTCAGCCATAATATCCTTTCTTTCATTCTATATTACTAATGATTCATAAGACAAAAGAAACTTGTCTTACTGTTTTTCTTGATTTTCAATTGTTTTCTTAAGGGCATTCCAAGCTAGAGTTGCACACTTAATCCGTTGTGGGAATTTGGCAACACCTGATAAGAAAGCTGCATCGCCAAGTTGGTCTTGGCGGTCATCTTTTTGCCCTTGAACCATTTCAGAAAAAATGGTCGCAAGCTCTAAAATTTCTTGTTTGGTCTTGCCTAAAACTGCATCTGTCATCATACTAGCAGAGGCAGTTGAAATCGTGCATCCTGAATTTAGAAAAGCAATATCTTCCAAACGGTCCTCTGCGTCAAACTTGACAGAGAGGTTGATAACATCCCCACAGGTTGGGTTATTGAGGCTGATTTGCTCAGCATTTTCCAGCTTCCCTTGGTGATGTGGATTTTTCGAATGGTCTGCCACCACTGCCATATAAAGGCTATCTAGTTTAGAAAGTGCCATTGAAAAACTCCTTTGTCTTTTGTAGGGCATCGACTAGCTTGTCGCAATCTGCCTTGGTATTGTAGATATAAAAACTTGCACGAGCTGTTGCTGGGACTTCCAAATATTGGAGCAAAGGTTGGGCGCAATGGTGACCGGCTCGAACTGCTACTCCTTCATAATCAAGTGCTGTAGCTAGGTCATGGGGATGAAGATCCCCTAGGTTAAAGGCAATGACACCTGAACGTTGAGCCAGGTCTTGCGAACCATAAATGGTTAACCCTTCAATTTCCTGCAATTTTGGAAAGACGTATGCAATCAATTCCTGTTCATGAGATTCAATGGCATCCATACCAATCTTTTCTAGATAATCTACTGCAGCAGCTAGTCCGATTGCACCTACCATATTAGGAGTACCAGCCTCGAATTTCCAAGGCAATTCCTTCCAACTAGCAGATTGTTCATAAACGAAATCAATCATTTCGCCACCAAATTCTACTGGTGACATTTGTTCCAGATACTTTTCTTTACCATAAAGGACGCCAATACCAGTTGGACCAGCCATCTTATGACCTGAAAAGGCAAAGAAGTCCACATCCAAGTCCTGAACATCAATCTTCATATGAGGCGTAGATTGAGCACCATCCACCACCATGATGGCTCCAACTTGGTGAGCCATTTGTGTGATTTCTTTGATGGGATTGACCACACCCAAAACATTTGAAGCGTGAGCTAGTGAAACAAATTTGACCTTGTCAGTTAATTTTACCTGCAAGTCAGCCATATCCAGAGATCCGTCCTTGAGATAAACATAGACAAGCTCCGCTCCAGTCTTGCGACAAGCTTCCTGCCAAGGAATGATATTGGAATGGTGTTCCATGATGGAAATCAAGACCTGGTCGCCCTCAGTCAAGATTTCTTCAGCATAGCGTGCTACCCAGTTAAGACTGGTTGTCGTTCCTCTGGTAAAGAGAACTTCCTTTGTAGAACCAGCATTGATAAACTTACGTATGGTTTCACGAGCAGCTTCATAGGATGCTGTCGCACGCTCCGCCAAGGTATGAACACCACGGTGAACGTTGGCATTGTCTTTCTCATAATAGCGATTGATTGTTTCAAGAACTGCTAGTGGTTTTTGTGTCGTCGCAGCATTGTCCAGATAGACCAGAGGTTCATCGTTGACAATCTGGTCTAAAATTGGAAAATCCTTGCGAATCGCTTCTACATCTAACATAGGCTTCCCCTTAGCGTTTTGACAATTTTTCTTCGATGGTTGCAATCATTTCGTCACGAACTTCCTTGACTGGAATCTCTACGATAACGGAGCCAAGGAAACCACGAACAACCAAACGTTCTGCAGTTGCCTTGTCCAAGCCACGGCTCATGAGGTAGTACATGTCTTCTGGATCTACCTGACCGATAGACGCCGCGTGACCTGCCGTAACATCATTTTCATCAATCAAAAGGATTGGGTTGGCATCTGAACGCGCCTGATCTGAAAGCATGAGAACTCGGCTCTCTTGTTGGGCATCCGCTCCCTTAGCTCCCTTGATGATGTGACCGATACCGTTGAAGGTCAAAGTTGCTTTCTCAAGAATAACCCCATGTTGCAGGATATTTCCAATAGAGTTGCAACCATAGTTGGTTACGCGAGTGTCAATCCCTTGCACCTGACGACCACTTGAAAGAGCTACAACCTTAAGGTCTGCATGGCTACCATTTCCAAGCAAGTCGCTATCAAAGTCAGCAACGACATTTCCTTCGTTCATGACACCAATAGCCCAGTCAATGCTTGCATCGTTGCCTAGTTTACCACGGCGGCTAATGTAGGCAGTGACATTTTCACCTAGACGGTCAATGGCCGCAAATTTCACTTGCGCACCAGAACGAGCAATCACTTCAACTGTGATATTGGCAGTTGCTTTTGCACTACCTCCACCTCGTGACTCTAGACGTTCAAGATAACTAATCTTAGAATTTTTACCAGCGATAATCATAATATGCTTGTTAAATGGCACATCGCTATCACTGTCTTGGTAGAAAATTCCTTCGATTGGCTCTGTAATCTCAACATTATCAGGAATGTAGAGGACAGCACCACTGTTAAAGTAAGCTGTGTGGTAGGCTGCTAATTTATCATCGTCATATTTAACAGATGACATGAAGAATTCCTCGATAAGTTCTGGAATTTCTTCTAAAGCTGAGTGAAAGTCTGTAAAGACTACTCCTTGTTCAGCCAATTCAACTGGAGTTTGTTCAAAAACAGTCTGCGTTCCTACTTGCACCAGCTTCAAGTGATTATCTAGAACCGTGAAGTCAGGAACATTTGCTGAAGGTTCACTTTCTGTGATGGTTCCATCTCCCAGATTCCAACGGTGAAATTTGACACGCTCAATGACTGGTAATTCCAAACTCTCAATCTTATCAAAAGCTTTTTGACGGAGGTCAGCCAACCAGCTTGGTTCAGCGTGCATTTCTGAAAAAAGTTTAATATTCTCTTTAGTCATTTACTTCTCCTAAAAGATACGAGGGAATTACAATTCTTCCTTGTAGTCATATCCAAGTTCTTCAGCTAGTTTCGCGTATCCTTCACGTTCCAAGCGTGCAGCCAATTCTGGACCACCAGAAAGGACAACACGACCTTCCATCATCACGTGGACCACGTCTGGTGTGATGTAGTTCAAGAGACGTTGGTAGTGAGTGATAATCATAGCACCAAATCCCTCGCCACGCATAGCATTCACACCTTTCGATACAACTTTAAGGGCGTCAATATCAAGACCTGAGTCAATCTCATCCAAAAGGGCAAAAGTTGGTTCCAACATCAAAAGCTGAAGAATTTCATTACGTTTTTTCTCACCACCAGAGAATCCTTCGTTGAGGTAACGCTCTGCCATTTCTTCTTTCATGTTGAGCAATTCCATTTTCTCGTCTAGTTTAGTGATAAACTCACGAACTGAAATCTTTTCATCATCTTCTTTACCAGCATTCATAGCTGCACGAAGAAATTCAGCGTTGGTAATTCCTGGAATTTCAGATGGGTATTGCATAGCCAGGAAAAGTCCCATACGCGCACGCTCGTCCACTTCCAACTCAAGAATATTTACGCCATCAAACAAGACCTCACCTTTGGTAACTTCATAGTTAGGGTTCCCCATGATAGCGGCAGAAAGAGTCGATTTACCAGTACCATTTGGTCCCATGATAGCTGCGATTTCTCCTGTTTTCAGAGTCAGATTGACCCCCTTCAAAATTTCTTTTCCTTCAATCTCAACGTGAAGATCTTTGATCTCTAATACTGACATGATAGTTCCTTTCTTTTTCTGGCCTACTTCCTTTATCATTAGAGAAATCACTTACATTTCTCTAAAAAATACAAGAAAAGGTCCATAAATATACTCTACTAGTATAACAAAAAAAAGCCTAAAAGGCTTTGATTTTGTTTAGAAGCTAGTGACTAATCCTTGCGGTTTAGGTGCTGATCAATGGCATCTACTATTTTCCCCATTACATAACTTAACCTAAAATTTCGAAAAAGTAGAATGGCCCAAAAGGCTGCCATGAAATAGCGACCCGTCATCCAAGCTTCATTGAAAAAATAAGTCTCAGCAGCGGTAAATAGTGCTATCACGATAAATTGTTGTCTAGTCATAGGATTATTGTACCATGAAATCCACTTTTAGTCTTCTTCGACCATGACTTTATCAGCTAGAAATTCAAATCCCTCTGGAATTAGACTTTCTTCTTCTACCTCTTGATCTGCTTGAGAAGACTTGTTTTTAGCTGAAAATGCTGCACGAACCTCTTTCCATTCCTCTAGGGAAATTGCCAGGATTTCAGGTGAAAATCCAGCCGCCTGGCTGAGAATATTGCCAAACATGGTATTGAGGTTATCCCGTTTCATGGTTTGCCCTGCATTGAAATTAGACTCAAAGGCTAAAATAGCATGGTGTTCGTTTGCCGCAACTGGTTGAGAACCAACAAGCAGAGCCTTATCAGGACCAGCTAAGCTTTCGATCACTTCTCCCCATGCATTCTGGAGGCGAATCAAGTTTTGCCGTGCCAATTCAGGATTTTCAACAGCTTCTTGTAGGATAGCCTGAACTTTATTACGGTCTACTCGATAGACTGTCTTGGAAGTGGCTGGACGACTAGGGATTGGCGCCACTTGTTTAGGCACCGTTTCAACATTTGCAAGTTCTTGTTTAAGACGAGCTACTTCCTGTCTCAGTGCAGAAATCTCACTTTCGACAGCTTCTGAAAGCACTGGTTCGGGCTTAATCTCAGCTAAACGAATGGTCATCATCTCAGCATAAATCTTAGGTTGTAGGCTTGCTTTCATATCTGCCAAGCTCACAGTCGCTATTCGAATCATTTCAAAGAGACTTTCCTGAGAAAGAGCTAGATTGTCCATAAAAACTGGACTATGATGAGTATTTTCGCCACCTGTCTGAACAACCAGTAGATCCCGCAAATACTGCAAGAGATCCGTCACAAAACGAGTCATGCTCTTGCCATTTTCAAACAAAAGATTCAAAGAATCGAGTGCTTTGGGGACATCCTGTTGGGCCAAAGCAGCCACATAGTCATCTAGAGCTGATAGACTAATGGTGCCTGTAATCTCCTCAGAGATAGCTGTAGTTAAAGCATTCCCTTGAGTCAAACTCAAGGCTTGGTCCAGAATAGACAAGGCATCCCGCATCCCACCTTCAGCTCGTCTAGCAATGATTTCCACAGCATCTGGTTCAGAACTGATATTTTCTTTTGACAAAATAGCTTGGATATGGTCCTTAATATCTTGCGTTCGAATTGATTTAAACTCAAAACGTTGGACACGCGATAAAATAGTTGCTGGAATTTTGTGCAATTCGGTGGTCGCCAAGATAAAGACAACATTTTGAGTTGGTTCCTCTAGGGTCTTCAAAAGCGCATTAAAAGCTCCTGTAGACAACATATGAACCTCGTCTATGATATAGACCTTATAACGTGCTAAACTAGGAGCGTAAGTAGATTTATCACGAATTTCACGGATCTCATCGACTCCGTTATTCGAAGCCGCATCCATTTCGATAACATCTTCTAAACTACCTTCTGTCACTGCCTGGCAGATATAACAGTTATTACATGGTTCTCCGTCCACTTGATTCGGACAGTTCATAGCCTTGGCAAAAATCTTGGCTACACTGGTCTTCCCAGTTCCACGAGGGCCCGAGAAAAGATAGGCATGACTAATCTTTTCCTGCTCAACTGCTTGTTTTAGGGTTTTAGCCACAACCTCTTGACCTACCAGTTGTGAAAAAGTCTGGCTTCTATATTTTCGATAAAGTGCTTGATACATTAGGCTTTCTCCTCAAACATCGTAAAGTCCCATTCTGTCTTCTCAAGCAAAATAGCGACAAATTGTTCCAAGTAATCACGGTCAACGGCATTGTAATCATCAATAAGTGAAGAATCCAGGTCTAAGACACCCAGTAATTGACCATTCTTGAGCATGGGAACCACGATTTCACTCTTGGCCATACTATCACAAGAAATGTAGTTTGGATAGGTTCTCACATCGCCAACTAAAACAGTCTCTTGAAACTCAGCAGCTTCTCCACAAACGCCTTTCCCAAGCGGAATGCGAATACAAGAAACACCACCCTGAAAAGGCCCTAAAACCAACTCGCTACCATCAAACAGATAAAACCCTGCAAATACAGTATTGGGAAAGCGAGATTTTAGGAGGGCACTAGCATTTGAAAGATTGGCAAGAACATTGGTCTCACCTTCAAGTAAATAAGAGAGTTCCTCATTTAACAATTGATATTGTGATTGTTTTTCTGAATCTAACATAGAACTATTATATCAAAAATGAGAAAGAGACAAAAGAAAAATCCCTTGTTTTAAACAAAGGATTTTGTGATTATCAATTTGATTAAAGTTCAATATCACCGAACAAGTCAGCCATTGAGAATCCTGTTTGTGTTTCTGGAAGTTCGAAATCACGTTTTTCTTGACGTTTTGGACGACGTGGACGAGCAGAACGTTTTTCTTCTTTTTGTCCTTCTTCTTGAGCTGGACGTTCTTCAAGAGCTTTGATAGAAAGTGATACACGTTCTGCGTCAGCGTTAACATCAAGGACTTTAACAGTAACTTCTTGACCAACAGTAAGAGCTTCTTTTGGATTTTCGATACGTTTGTGTGAAATTTGTGATACGTGAACAAGTCCATCGATACCTGGCAATACTTCAACAAATGCACCGAAGTCAGTCAAACGTTTAACTGTTCCTTCTACTACATCACCTTTAGCCAATTTTTGCTCAACGCCATCCCATGGTCCAGGTGTTGTTGCTTTAAGTGAAAGTGATACGCGTCCTTCTTCTTCGTTAAGATCAAGGATCTTCACTTCGATTTCTTCACCAACAGTTACAACTGATTTAGGTGATACGTTACGTTCGTGTGACAATTCAGTCAAGTGAACCAATCCGTCAACTCCACCAAGGTCGATGAAAGCACCAAAGCTAGTGATACGAGCAACTTTACCAGTTACGACATCACCAACAGCCAATTTACCGAATACTTCAGCACGAGCTGCTGCAGTAGCTGCTTCAACAACTTCACGTCGTGAAAGGATGAAGCGGTTTTCTTTAGGATCAACTTCTTTGATTTTAGCATCAAATTCTTGACCTACGAAACGCTCAGTGTTACGTACGAAACGAGTATCCAACATTGAAGCTGGGATGAATCCACGAACACCTTCAAATTCTACTGAAAGTCCACCTTTAACGGCACGAGTTCCTTTAACAGTAACAACTTCTTCTTCGCGTCCTACAAGTTTGTCCCATGCTTTGCGAGCTTCAAGGCGTTTTTTAGATACAAGGTATGTAACTGTATCAGTATCTTTACCAACTACTTGACGAAGTACAAGAACATCCAATACTTCTCCTACTTTCACAAAGTCATTGATATCTGCATCGCGATCGTTTGTCAATTCGCGAAGAGTCAAGACACCTTCAACACCAGTCCCAGAGATTGCAACGTTAGCTTGAGTCGCATCAACTGTCAATACTTCAGCACTAACAACATCACCAGGCTCAACTTGGCTAACGCTATTTAGCAAATCTTCAAATTCGTTCATCTAAAAAATCCTCCAACAATCAAGTTTTTCCAAACTTGACATACTTATAATTTTTTTCCTAAGCACCCGCAAAGACATGTTCATATCGTTCACGTCTTTCAATTATAAAAATAAAATACCCTAAGATATTTTTCTTTTTATCTTGAATTTATTACCTAAGAACTGGGGTAGCTGGATTCGAACCAACGCATGAGGGAGTCAAAGTCCCTTGCCTTACCGCTTGGCTATACCCCATTGATGAATGGAGAGAGAGGGATTCGAACCCCCGAACCCGAAGGAGCGGATTTACAGTCCGCCGCGTTTAGCCTCTTCGCTATCTCTCCAATGTTTAACGAGAACTATTATATCATGAAATTTTCAATAAAACAAGTATTATTTTGTCAAATTATAGTTTTCAATCAAAATTTCCACAGCTTTTTCAAGTTTTTTATAAAAACTATCGACATTTCCATTCTTTATGATGGCAAATTGGCTATCTAATTCGGCAATTTCTCCAATAACCTTTTTCCCGATCGTCAAAACGTATCCTTCATAGCTGTCTTTTCCAACAGTCACTTTTGCATCGGTTAATTGGATTTCAATTTTCTTATCTTTTTTACTCATACTGTACCTCTTTTCACTTTTTCTATTGTACAAGAAAATGCTCAAACTAGCAAGAAAAAACTCCATTTCAGTCCTTACAACTGCTACGGAGTTCTTCTTTACTTCATGTCTTTTAGTCCACTTTGACAATCCATCCTTCAGGCGCTTCTATGTCACCAAATTGGATACCAGTCAATTCATCATAGAGTTTACGTGTAACAGGACCTACTTCTGTTTCACTATAGAAAACATGGAAATCATCGCCATGTTGGATGCCTCCAATTGGCGAAATAACCGCTGCTGTTCCACAAGCACCTGCCTCTACAAAACGATCCAAATTATCGATTGGGACATCGCCTTCAATCGGTGTTAGGCCCAAGCGGTGTTCTGCCAAGTAAAGCAAAGAATACTTGGTAATAGATGGCAAGATAGATGGACTCAATGGCGTAACAAATTCATTGTCTGCCGTGATTCCAAAGAAGTTGGCTGATCCGACTTCTTCAATTTTTGTATGTGTAGATGGGTCTAGGTAGATAACATCTGAAAATTGGTGTGACTTGGCCATTTTACCTGGAAGGAGACTAGCAGCATAGTTCCCACCTACCTTAGCAGCACCTGTACCATTTGGAGCGGCACGGTCGTATTCATCCTGAATCAAGAAGTTAGTTGGGACCAAACCACCTTTAAAATAGTTACCAACCGGCATAGCAAAGATGGTAAAAATATATTCTTCTGCTGGTTTTACCCCAATAATATCCCCAACACCAATCAACAGCGGACGAAGATAAAGGGTTCCACCTGTTCCATATGGTGGGACGTATTCTTCATTTGCACGCACAACTGCTTTACAAGCTTCTACAAACATTTCTGTCGGAACTTGTGGCATCAAAAGACGGTCGCAAGTACGTTGCAAACGCTTGGCATTTTCGTCAGGACGGAACAATTGAACACTGCCGTCCTTGGTACGATAGGCTTTCAATCCCTCAAATGCTTGCTGTCCATAGTGGAGACTTGGAGAAGACTCTGAAATATGCAAGGTTGCATCCTCTGTCAATTCTCCTTGATCCCATTGACCATTTTTGTAGTGAGCGATATAACGGTAAGGTAATTTCATATAAGCAAATCCAAGGTTTTCCCAATCAATTGCAACTGTCATGTGTTTCTCCTTTATACTATTCAAACTATGTGTTCTATTCTACACTTTTCTAGTAAAATTTCAAGTATTATTTGTAATTTTCTGAAAATTTTTTCAACACAAAAGAAATCAGCCCTCTGGACTGATTCTTTTTACGAACTCGCTTTATCCTCTTTAAAGACTTCTTTGAGGTAAGCATCGAAAACTTCTTCATCTGAAATCGTGTCTGAAATAAAGCTTCCATTGCTAGTACGTTCTGACAAGTTGAGGTCTTGCAATCGACTCTCATAGATCGTCCCCTTGTTAGATTGAACAAGTAACGTTTGGTCGTTTTCTTCTACTTCTGTACTAAAAAGATCACCAACGAAACCTTGCTCTGCAACTGCTCCAGCCAAGAAGACACGATGCGGTTTGTTTTTTAACTCACGCAAGACTTGAAGTCCTCGTTTGGCACGGCTGGTCGCTGGAATTTCCTCAATGGAAACGCGTTTCAAGCTTCCACGTTGGGTCAAGAGATAGAAGGATGAGGTGTTACAGATAAAGGCAGCCTGAAGCGAATCATCTGCTTTCAGGTTCATAGCCTTGACACCTGCAGCCTTGGCACCAACAACCGGAACCTCTTCGATATTGAAACGAAGGGCATAGCCGTTTTGACTAATCAAAAGAACATCATCTAGTTTAATCGGAGCCACTGCTACAATTTGGTCTGTCTCGTCTTTGAGCTTAGCATACTTGACAGACTTCGACTTGTAGGTCCGCCATGGAGAGAATTCTTTGCGTTCTACGCGTTTGATTTGACCAAGGCGAGTTGCTGCAAAGTAGGTTGTCGCATCATCAAACTGATCCACTACTTCTGCATAAAGGATTTCTTCGTTAGTTTCAAAGTTTGTAATCGTTTGGCTCAAGTGCTCTCCGATGTCCTTCCAGCGAATGTCTGCCAATTCATGGATTGGTCGATAAATGACATTCCCAAGAGTTGTAAACATCAAGAGGTGCTGGGTTGTCTTGGCAGTTTGCACAAAGATCAGACGATCATCATCACGTTTGCCGATTTCCTCTAGCGTAGAAGCTGCAAAGGAACGTGGGCTGGTACGCTTGATATAGCCTGCCTTAGTTACGCTGACATAGGTATCTTCCTCGGCAATCAAACTAGCTGTATCAATCTCGATTGCTTTCGCAGTATCTTCCAAAGTACTCAAACGTGGAGTCGCAAATTTCTTCTTAACCTCACGAAGCTCTTTTTTCATGAGATTGTACATAGTCCGTTCATCACCGATGATAGCCGCAAGCATGGCAATCTTTTCACGCAATTCTGCTTCTTCTTCCTGCAAGACAACCACGTCTGTATTGGTCAAACGGTAAAGTTGTAAGGTCACGATGGCTTCAGCCTGCTCCTCAGTAAACTCATAGCTGATCTTGAGGTTTTCCTTAGCGTCAGCCTTGTTTTCAGAAGCACGGATAAGGGCAATGACTTCGTCCAAAATCGAAATCACGCGAATCAAACCTTCAACGATATGCAGACGTTTCTCAGCCTTTTCCTTGTCAAAGCGGGAACGTGCCAAAATCACTTCACGACGGTGGGCGATATAGCTAGACAGGATTGGGACAATTCCAACTTGACGAGGAGTGAAATTATCAATCGCTACCATGTTAAAGTTGTAATTGATTTGTAAGTCGGTGTATTTGAAAAGATAGTTGAGAACAAGCTCGGTATTAGCGTCTTTCTTGAGTTCGATAGCAATGCGAAGACCGTCACGGTCAGACTCATCACGAACTTCGGCAATCCCCGCTACTTTGTTATTGACACGAACATCATCAATTTTCTTGACCAGATTGGCCTTATTGATTTCATAAGGAATCTCAGTGATAACGATTTGCTCCTTACCACCTTTTAGCTTTTCAATCTCCGTCTTAGAGCGAACAACCACGCGCCCTTTCCCAGTTTCATAGGCCTTCTTGATTTCATCACGCCCTTGGATGATAGCTCCTGTAGGGAAGTCTGGTCCAGGCAAGAATTCCATCAGCTTATCAACCTTGGCTGTTGGGTGGTCAATCATGTAAACAGTCGCATCAATGACCTCTGCCAAATTATGCGGAGGAATATCTGTGGCATAACCAGCCGAAATCCCAGTCGAACCATTGACCAAAAGGTTAGGAAAGGCTGCTGGCAGAACAGTCGGTTCTTTCTCGGTATCGTCAAAATTCCATGCAAAAGGAACGGTCTTTTTCTCGATATCCTGAAGGAGATAACCAGCAATCTCAGACAAACGCGCCTCGGTATAACGCATTGCCGCAGGCGGATCTCCGTCCATAGAACCGTTATTACCGTGCATTTCGACCAAAATCTCACGGTTTTTCCAATCCTGAGACATACGAACCATGGCATCATAGATAGAAGAATCCCCGTGTGGGTGGAAATTCCCCATGATGTTCCCGACAGACTTAGCAGACTTGCGGTAGCTCTTGTCAAACGTATTGCCATCCTTATTCATAGAATAAAGAATACGACGCTGAACCGGCTTCAATCCATCCCGAATGTCTGGCAAAGCCCGGTCTTGAATGATGTACTTGGAGTAGCGACCAAAGCGCTCTCCCATGATGTCCTCAAGGGACATGTTTTGAATGTTGGACATAGGATACTAAGCCCGTAAAATGCAAAGTAAAAATAGGAAATTCTTAAAGCGAGTGATGCTCGTAAGAGAATTTATCTTTTTCACACAGCATTTAGGGCATGTTCAACTCCTTTCAAAGAATATAGAGTAGATTTTTATACAATTTTTTTATACAATAAAGGATATTTTACGGAAATTAGTCCCGTGTTCAGTTACATTAAGTAACCAAACTATCCTTTCTGTAGGCTAATCTTTTAAATAATTCAGCGATTAAGAAGTCTCTTTTCAGCATACTCAATCATCTTCTCAGCTACTACCTTATCGTAGGGAAAGCTCATCTTTTGAGCAAGTATTTGAGCTTCTCTGTGGAAAAGTTGCATCGTAGCAAACAATGACTGAGTAAGTTTCTCTACACTTGAAAAAGCAAGCAGAGCTGAGAATTCCTTCTCTTTCTCTGTAGGCAAATACTGGAAAAGATACTTGTAGTTCTTACCAATATCGACTGTTCCCCTATCACTTGCAACCTGCCAAGCCAAAACCTTCAAGAGTTCTTGTTGGCAAATCCCGTAGAGATGGCCCGTGGCATAGATGTCTTGCTTACGACAGATTCCCTTGACCACATAGGCTGATACCCACCAAAATTCATTGCAGGCTTTTTCAAACTCTATCTCACTAGCTGGGCTTGTCCAAAAACGTTGAGGACTTGGAAAGTAGGGTTCAAATAAACCCTTCTTATCTTCTAAAACGGTGAACCCTGCTTCACTATCCACCCACTCTTGAATATACTCCGTAGGACAGAGGGTCAAATCAATCCGATTTCCATCTTCAAATAGCATCAGATAAAGTCGACGGTTGCCTAGGATATTATGCTGCTCAATGATACGAGTGCCAAACTGGTCTAACCAAGAAAGGTCACTCGTCAGATTATCTAAGTCGTCCACGACATAGACCACGTCGTAATCCTGAAACACATCTTTTGGTGCTTTTGGATTTGTCCGTGAACCAGACATGGCGATAGCCTCGACTTTTAGACTTTTTGCGGTTTGTAAAATTAGATTCAACATTTCGGATTCTGTTCTCATGGAAATACCTGCCTTTTTAGTGGAGATTCTTGATTCTGTAGAGGATATGTCTATAAAGGGGACTGTCTGCTGGAACTTTTTCATTATCAAATTCTTTGACAAATTTCATGCCTAGTTTTTTCATGACTTTGACAGCCATCTTTGTTTTTATTTTTTCTTTTTAAAAAGCTCATTAATAATAAGTAAAACTACTAACAGAACAGCTAATACATTTGTTTGACGTCCAATTGGCTTGAACCACCAGCTTTGATTGCTTGCAAAATTAACTCCTACAATAACAATCATGAGCAATATGGCCCAACCTGAAATTTTTGGCATAATATTATCCTTGTCTTCCTCCACTTGATTAGTTTCACTAGATTTTACATTTTTTAAATAATCTTCAACATTAAATTTATTTATCTTCTCCTCACTATTTTTAGTGATCTTAATATCTATATCATGCTTCATCTCATACACTTCCCATCATCTTTTTATTGATTTTTTCAATCAGATCGTATTCTTCATTGTCATTCTCTAAGGTTCTACTTATTGCCTTTGCTTTCTCATACGTTTCACGAATAAATTCTGGTTGTTTTGAAGCATTGTAATAAACCTTCAAAAATTTCAACGATGATAGCATAGAAGCATTGTATTCCCAATGGTTCTTCAACAGACATCTGATAAAAACTCTGATGATTTCCTGTTCTTGATACAAGAGACTTGTTTCATGATGTTCAAAATACTTTAACGAAATATAATCACAATAGTAAATCATGATATTAGATATCCAATCAAAAGTGTTTTCTTGAACTTTCTGAGTTGGTTCATAGCGTAGAGCTGTCCTTAACACCTGAACTTCTTTAAGCGTAATTTCTTTAGCAGAAGCTGCATCAAAAAGCTTTGAGCGCCAGCCTGAAATGCCATCTAAAGAACTTCTATAATTGGTATATAAGGTAAAGATTGATACAATTGCACCTAACAGAGCCGCAAATAATCCAATCACTAATTCATTCATCTTTATATCCTATATTCACTTTCTAAGATTTATTTTGACTCGCATAAATTAACCAGAACAACCTACTTGGCTTCTTCTGGTTGTGTTGGGGTAATTTTTTTGATTGGCTTGCGTTTTTTATAGCGACTACGGATAGCGTTGAGATGGTCACGGAGATCAGCATACCGCTTTTTATCTGGATAAGCATAGGCGTTGATTGCAGTAAAGTCCACAAGGAAGTCATAGATTTCTTGTAGTTTCGCACGGATTTCCTTGTTTTGACTAGGTGCTTGCCTTTTTGCTCAGCCAAGCGCTCCTTATAGGCTTTTTCAAACTGAGCCTGCGCTTTTGTCAAGGTTTCTACATGAGTTGTCAAATGCAGGGTTGAAAGGGCAGTTTGGTAGTCACTATCTTTTAGCTCCTTGAGCAAATGATTAATAGCTTCTGTCTCTTTTTCGTAGCTCATACTCGTTAGCCCAGCATAATTTTTGAAAAGTTTGCTGAGTTTGTCGTAAGCTTCCTTGCTACTTGCCTCTTTCACACGAGAGAAGGCCTTGACCAAACCAGTCAAGGTAGAAAGCGCATCATCACGCTCGCGATCAGACGCTTCCAAACTAGCCACCGTTTGACTGGCCTTGGAACGGTGCAAACCAGCTTGCAAGGTCTCAAGAAGTTTCTCCATATCCCCAAGCTTCGTTGCATAAACCTGCTCAGACTTATTGGCTTTTGTAAAAGCCCCCAACTCGTCCTTGCTCTCAGATAGAAGTTGGAAGAATTCGTTGTTTTCTAAATTACGTACAGTTAAACTCGTGATTCCATATTCTTTTTTTATAAAACGCCTCTTTCAATAATGTGTTTTTAAGTTTTTGCTCTAAAATAATCCAGAACATATCTAAATATTCGTATTTTACTCCAATAATCCAAAACACACATGTGTGTTTTGGATTATTTCCCACTAGACAAGATATTCTTCAGGTGGGATTTCTTGTCTAGGGGGTAAATATTAGAAAATATAAAATGTTTTTAATCTAAAGGTTCAATAAAGTAACGCTTCATGTTTGATAGATGACTATAAGTAATAAAGTCGTCTAAATCATAAGACAACCCTTTTTTAATTGAATTTTCTATTAACTCAATAATTTCATCATCTTCATCAGATAACGGTTCGCCTCTGCTCGGAATTAAATTTCTTGTATTAGCCTGACCTAACGTCGTAAATTTAAAGACAGTATAAATTTTATTACTTTTATAAGTTCCCTCAATAACCAGAAGACTTTTCCCTTCATAAAAAAAATCATTCACTAATTGTGCTGGTCCGCCAACACCATCAAGAGTATAGAATTTTTTGAAACCCTCTACATCTGTATTAGAAAGTTTACCACCAACTTTAATATCCCCTATTTCTGCTTTGTTCGTTACAATCCATTTATATGAGGTTCCATCGGAAAACAGATCTTCAAAAATAGCTTTACTTTTTAGATAGTGCTCTCTGAAATTTAAACGTTCAAAACATGCTTTCATAGTCTGATAATTATATTTTTGATACAAGGTAACATATTCATCTCCTAAGGTTTTCAGCATATCCATTTCAGAAAATTCATCTATAATCTTTATGTCATCTTCAATAAATCCAATCCATGTTAAAGCTCGGTCAATTTCGCCTTTAAGTGCCTCTTTCCATAACTTATTGACATACCAAAATTTGACATCCTTCAATACTAAATCTTTATACTGAGATTTCAATTCATAACAGTCAACAGAACGACCGTCTAACTCGACAGCTTCAAAATACCAATCAAAATCTGAAATATCCGGACTCTGCACTTGTTTAATCACTTCTAAAAGTTCTTGATGTTGCTTGCTACTTTGTTCTGACAAACTAGCGATTTCATCCCTAGTATCCTCATGCAATTTTTTATGTTGCGCAACATCAGATTTTGAGAGTGTTGAAAGATTACGTATCGTATCAGACAGACATTTTTCAAATTCATCCATCAATTCAAAAAACAGAACATGATCAAAGTCTTGGCTACTAATCATTGTTTTGAGGTGATTTTTAAATTCTTCATAATCTTTATATTTACTATTCCAGTTATACCGAATTTTTATAAGCTCTTCAGAAACTTGATTTTCCTTCCAGAATTTGGCTATATCCTCATAACTAGGATTTTCGCCATGTCTCTCCAATATATATTTTTCAAAATCATTTGCTACATTTTGAATTTTTTGGCGCTCAAGTTTTTCATCTATTCCCAGCCCCTCTAAAAGCTTGTCCAAATCCATCCCAGCAAAATCAAATAAAAAAGATATCAATTTTTGTTTATCCATATATTTTTCTCCCTAAAACACCATCTCCCCACTCTCTTCCAGTGTAAACTTGACATTATCCTCAATCCACTTGCGGCGTGGTTCGACCTTGTCTCCCATGAGGACATTGACACGGCGTTCAGCGCGTGCTAGGTCTTCGATCGTAACACGGATAAGAGTGCGAGTTTCTGGATTCATGGTTGTTTCCCAGAGCTGGTCTGCATTCATCTCACCAAGACCTTTGTAGCGTTGGAGGGTAGCGCCTTTGCCAAATTGCTTGCGGAGTTCTTCTAGCTCTCCGTCCGTCCAAGCATAGGCCACTTCTTCTTTCTTGCCTTTACCTTTGGACATCTTGTAAAGAGGCGGAAGGGCGATATAGACATGTCCCGCCTCAACTAGCGGACGCATGTAACGGTAGAAGAATGTTAAAAGAAGAGTCTGGATGTGGGCACCGTCGGTATCCGCATCGGTCATGATAATGATCTTGTCATAGTTAGCATCTTCAAGAGAGAAGTCTGCTCCGACACCCGCTCCGATGGTATAAATCATGGTATTGATTTCTTCATTTTTGAGAATATCTGCCATCTTAGCCTTGGCTGTATTAATCACCTTACCACGAAGAGGTAGGATAGCCTGGAACTTACGGTCACGACCTTGCTTGGCAGAACCACCGGCAGAGTCCCCCTCGACTAGGTAGAGTTCATTCTTGGCAGGATTCTTAGACTGGGCTGGGGTCAATTTTCCAGACAGCAAGCCCTTGTCTTTCTTGTTTTTCTTACCATTTCGGCTCTCATCACGCGCTTTTCGTGCCGCCTCGCGCGCATCACGCGCCTTGATAGCCTTGCGAATGAGATTGGAAGCCAATTCACCATTTTCCATTAGGAAGAAAGTCAACTTATCAGCCACAATTCCATCCACAACTGGTCGAGCTAGTGGACTCCCTAGTTTGTCCTTGGTCTGTCCTTCAAACTGAAGATGCTCTTCAGGAACTAGGATAGAAAGGACGGCTGCTAGTCCTTCACGGTAATCTGACCCTTCAAGATTTTTATCTTTTTCCTTGAGGAGCCCTGTCTTACGTGCGTAGTCATTCATGACCTTAGTAATGGCTGACTTGAGTCCTGTCTCATGTGTTCCACCATCTTTAGTACGAACGTTATTGACAAAGGATAGAATGTTATCTGAAAATCCATCATTGTACTGGAGGGCAACTTCCACTTGGAAACCATTGTCTTCGCCTTCAAAGTATAGGACTGGCGTCAAGGTTTCCTTGTCTTCATTGAGGTAAGAAACAAAGTCTTGTACCCCGTTCTCATAATGAAATTCGATTGCTTCGTCTGTTCGTTTGTCTGTTAATGACAAGGTAACATTTTTTAAAAGAAAGGCTGACTCATTGAGTCGTTCTGAAATGGTATTGTATTTGAAGTCAGTCGTAGAGAAAATCGTCGCGTCAGGCATGAAAGTGACTTTAGTACCTGTCTTAGACTTGGGTGCTGTACCAATTTTCTTCAAGGTTGTAACAGGTTTTCCACCATTTTCAAATCGTTGCTTGTAGACTGTACCGTCACGGGTGATTTCAACCTCCAGCCAACTAGATAGAGCATTTACAACAGAAGAACCAACCCCGTGGAGACCTCCAGATGTCTTATAGCCACCTTGTCCGAATTTTCCTCCAGCGTGGAGAATGGTAAAGATAACCTCAACAGTTGGAATTCCCATGGCGTGCATCCCAGTCGGCATCCCTCGACCATGGTCTTGAACGGTTAGACTGCCGTCTTTATTGATGGTCACATCAATGCGATCACCAAATCCAGACAAGGCTTCATCGACTGCATTGTCCACTATTTCCCAGACCAAATGATGGAGACCTGCTCCGTCGGTCGATCCAATGTACATCCCTGGACGTTTACGAACCGCATCCAACCCTTCTAGCACCTGAATGGCGTCATCATTGTAGTTATTAATATTGATTTCCTTTTTTGACACAAGGAACCTCCTATTTGTTCATCTTTTCTATTTTACAGGTTTTCTAGCTATTTTGCAAAGCTTTTCCCTTTCAGCTGTCACAATTTCACAGGATATTCTCTGACTTTCGATACCATTTCATGGTATAATAGGTCTATGATGACATTTGTATTATTAATTTTAGCTTATCTGCTAGGTTCGATTCCATCTGGTCTTTGGATTGGACAAATCTTCTTTCAAACAAATCTGCGTGAACATGGTTCTGGAAACACCGGAACAACCAATACTTTCCGAATTTTAGGTAAGAAAGCGGGTATGGCAACCTTTGTGATTGACTTCTTTAAAGGAACCTTGGCCACTCTCCTTCCAATCCTTTTCCAACTTCAAGGTGTATCACCTCTTGTATTTGGACTTTTGGCTGTGATTGGACATACTTTCCCTATCTTTGCAGGATTTAAGGGGGGCAAGGCTGTCGCAACCAGTGCTGGGGTTATTTTCGGATTTGCGCCTGTTTTCTGTCTCTATCTAGCAATCATATTCTTTGGAAGCCTCTATCTAGGTAGTATGATTTCACTGTCTAGCGTTACTGCTTCTATCGCAGCCGTTATCGGAGTTCTCCTATTTCCACTATTTGGATTTATCCTGAGCAGCTATGACCCCCTCTTCATTCTGATTATCCTGGCACTTGCTAGCTTGATTATCATTCGTCACAAGGATAATATCACACGTATCAAAAATAAAACTGAAAATCTTGTCCCTTGGGGATTGAACCTAACCCATCAAAATCCAAAAAAATAAAACGCCAGTTTGAAACTGGCGTTTTTTTGTATGCTTATTTTGACTTGATGTAGTTGATACCATCTGCCTTAGGCGCGACTGCTTTTCCAAAGAAGGCTGCTAAGACAAGGATGGTCAAGACATAAGGGGCGATTTGAAGGTAAACCGCTGGCACTCCTTGTAGGAAAGGTAATTGAGAACCGATAACTGCCAAACTTTGTGAAAGTCCAAAGAAGAGACTAGAAAGCATAGCACCGATTGGGTTCCATTTACCAAAGATCATCGCAGCAAGAGCGATAAATCCAGGACCGACAATAGTTGTCACTGAGAAGTTAACTGAAATGGATTGAGCATAAATCGCTCCCCCAATTCCACCTAGGAAACCTGATATGATAACTCCAAGATATCGCATCTTGTAGACATTGATCCCCAAGGTATCCGCTGCCTGAGGGTGTTCACCAACAGAGCGAAGGCGAAGACCAAAACGTGTCTTAAAGAGAATAAACCAAGCAAGGAAAGAGAAGGCAATCGCGATATAACCTAGTAGACTGGTTGACTTGAAGAAGATATCTCCAATCACTGGGATATCAGCCAAAACTGGGAAATCAAAACGTCCAAAAGTCTGGCTTAAGTTATCCGTTTGTCCTTTGTTATAAAGAACTTTAACCAAGAAAACCGCTAGGGCAGGAGCCATCAAGTTCAATACTGTACCACTGACAACATGGTCCGCACGGAAATGAACTGTAGCGACTGCATGGATGAGGGAGAAAATAGCTCCCACGATACCAGCAACTAACAAGGAAATCCAAGGAGTAGCTGCTCCAAGTTGTTCTGCAAACTCAAGGTTAAAGACAACTCCAGAAAAGGCTCCCATAACCATAATTCCTTCAAGACCAACGTTAACGACACCACCACGTTCAGAGAAAACTCCCCCGATACTCGTAAAAATAAGTGGTGCTGAGTAAATCAGCATAGAAGAGACCAAGAGGGTGAGTAATGTTGTAATAGACATCCTTACTTACCTCCTTTAACTTGTTTTTTAGGTTTGACAAAGCGTTCGATAATGTAGTGAACGCTGACAAAGAAGATAATAGACGCTGTTACAATGCTGACAAGCTCAGACGGAACTTGTGCTGCATTCATACCCGGTGCTCCTACTTGCAAAACTCCAAATAAGAAGGCTGCAAAGAGAATTCCAATTGGTGAATTTCCAGCAAGCAAACTAACTGCCATTCCGTTAAATCCGATAGCTAATGATGAGCCCTGAACGTAAACGTTTTGGAAGGTTCCAAGACCTTCTACCGCTCCACCAAGACCAGCCAAAGCACCAGAGATAATCATTGATAGGATGATTGTACGTTTTGCTGAAATACCAGCGTACTCTGAAGCATGGGGATTGAGACCAACTGCACGAATTTCAAAACCGAGAGTCGTTTTCTTGAGCAAGAACCAAATCACGCCAACAGCAATGATTGCAAAGAAGATTCCGATATTCATACGAGAATTTCCAGTCAACTCTGATAACCATGGGGTCTGGTATGTAGCGTTGGCACTAACACGAATCGTTGAGTCTGTACTTTGCATAATATCTTTAGGAAAGGCATGAATAAAGGCATTTCCCACATACAATACAATGTAGTTCATCATGATGGTCACAATGACCTCTGACGTACCGAGATAGGCTCTGAGGATACCTGGAATTGCTCCAACAATTCCACCTGCGATCAAAGCAATGATCACTGTCAATGGAATCAAAACGAGACGAGGCATGTCTGGATTTGACAAGGCAAACCAACCACTGAGAATCCAGCCTGCAAGTGCTTGACCAGGAAGTCCAACGTTAAAGAAACCTGCTCGACTGGCAACTGCGAAACCAAGACCTATCAAGACAAGAGGACCCATGGCACGGAAAATTTCTCCAATTCCACGGAGGCTACCAAAAGCTGTATAGAACAACTCCTCATAACCCCAGATAGCATCATATCCGAAGATCCACATGACAATGGCTCCAAGCAAGATTCCTAAGAATACGGAAATCAAGGGAACCGAAATTTGTTGTAACTTTTTAGACATCACTCTTCTCCTTTCCCAAGTTTCCACCTGCCATCAAGACACCAAGTTCTTGTTTGTTAGTTGTTTCTGGCGATACAATACCTTGAATCTTACCATCATGAATAACAGCAATTCGGTCTGAGACATTTAAAATCTCATCCAATTCAAAGCTGACAACAAGGACAGCCTTCCCGTTATCACGTTCTTCAATCAAACGTTTGTGGATATATTCAATAGCACCGACATCCAAACCACGAGTTGGCTGGCTGACGATAAGGAGATCAGGATCTCGGTCAATCTCACGAGCAATAATCGCTTTTTGTTGATTTCCTCCTGAGAGTGCAGCTGCTGGGACAAATTCGCTTGCCGCACGGACGTCAAACTCTTCCATTAATTTCTTAGCATGTGAAGTGATATTGGCATAGTTCAAGATGCCATTTTTGCTGAGTGGTTCTTTGTAGTAGGTTTGAAGAGCAATATTTTCTGAAATCATCATCTCCAAAATCAAGCCATCCCGGTGACGATCCTCAGGAACGTGTCCCACGCTTAGTTCTGTAATTTGTCGAGGATGCATCCCCACGATTGATTTGCCTTTTAATTCAACGATACCTGACTCAACCTTACGAAGACCAGTAATGGCTTGAATGAGTTCAGACTGACCATTGCCATCAATACCTGCAATACCAACAATTTCACCAGCACGAACATCCAAAGAAAGATTCTTCACAGCTGGTACACCGCGATTTTCATTGACAACCAAGTCTTTGATAGACAAGACCACTTCTTTTGGTTGCGGTGCTTGTTTTTCCGTTTTAAAAGAGACTGAGCGTCCAACCATCATTTCTGCCAAGTCCGCATTTGTTGCTCCTGCGATTTCAACCGTCTGGATTGATTTCCCACGACGGATAACCGTCACTCGATTCGATACCGCACGAATCTCATCTAACTTGTGGGTAATCAAAATAATGGACTTCCCTTCTTTAACAAGGTTTTTCATGATTGCCATCAACTCATCAATCTCTGAAGGAGTCAATACAGCTGTAGGTTCGTCAAAGATAAGGATATCAGCACCACGATAGAGTGTTTTCAAGATTTCTACACGTTGTTGGGCACCAACGGAAATATCCGCCACCTTAGCAGCAGGATCCACTGCCAAACCATAACGTTCAGAAAGAGCCTTGATTTCTTTAGTAGCACCAGCTATGTCTAGAACACCATTTTTAGTGATTTCACTCCCTAAAATGATATTCTCAGCTACTGTAAAAGCCTCAACCAACATAAAATGTTGGTGAACCATCCCAATTCCAAGACCAGCGGCTTTAGATGGAGAGTCAAGTTTTACAACCTGACCATTCACCACAATTTCACCACTCGTTGGCTCAAGGAGTCCTGCCAGCATATTCATTAGAGTGGATTTACCCGCTCCATTTTCTCCTAAAAGTGCATGAATTTCACCTTTTCGCAGTTGCAAGTTGATTTTGTCGTTTGCTACAAATTCACCAAACACCTTGGTAATATCCCGCATCTCAATGACATTTTCGTGTGCCATATGCTCTTCCTTTCAGAGGTTTATTTTATTTCAATAAAACCTGCTAATCGTGTTAACAAGCTCTATTGAGACAAAAATTGCCTCAATTCTTAAAGAAGCGACCAATGGCCGCTTCCTAAGAAATGACTTTTATCCATTATTTTTCAGGAACTTTTACGCTTCCGTCAAGGATTTTAGCTTTTGCATCTTCAACAGCTTTTTTACCTTCTTCTGAAAGGTTTGTTACTGCTAGTTCAACCCCTTTATCTTTCAATGAGTAGACAATCACTTGTCCGCCAGGGAATTCACCTTTTTCTGTTTTGTTGGCAATATCTTTTACAGTTGTACCAACTTGTTTCAATGTAGATACAAGAACGAAGTTAGATTCTTTACCATCTTTAGAAGTGTATTTACCTTCTGCTGCTTGGTCACGGTCTACACCGATAACCCAAACTTTTTCGTCTTCATTTTTGTTTTCGTTCAATGATTTTGCTTCAGCAAAGACACCAGCACCTGTACCACCAGCTGCTTGGTAGACAACGTCTGCACCGGCAGCGTATTGAGCTGCTGCAATTGTTTTACCTTTGGCAGCATCACCAAATGAACCAGCGTAGTCAACTTGAACTTTGATAGATGGGTCTACTGATTCAACTCCAGCTTTGAATCCAGCTGCAAAACGTGAAATAACTTCAGATTCGATACCACCTACAAAACCAACTTGTTTTGTTTTCGTAGTTTTCGCTGCTGCAACACCAGCAAGGTAAGCTGCTTCGTTATCCGCAAATCTTACGCTCGCAACATTATTTTGACCTTCAATCACATCATCAATCAAGACATAGTTTAGGTCAGAGTGGTCTTTTGCTGCTTCCTCAACTGCATTGTGAAGGGCAAAACCAACACCGAAGATCAGGTTGTAACTTCCAGCCGCTTGTTGCAAGTTGTTAGCATAGTCTGCTTCGCTTGTTGATTGGAAGTAAGTGTAACCTTTATCTTTAGAAAGATTGTGTTCTTTACCCCAGTCTTGCAAACCTTCCCAAGCTGATTGGTTAAATGATTTATCATCAACACCACCAGTATCTGTTACGATTGCTGCTTTGGTCTTCATTTCTGATGAAGATGAAGCTGCGTTACGAGAAGAGCGGTTACCACATGCAGCAAGTCCAACTGCTGCTACTGCAACTAGACCAAGGCCTAGCCATTGTTTCTTGTTCATTACTGAACCTCCTAAATAAGATGTGCAACGATGTTGCAAGTATGGATTGTTTGGTCACACAGACCACAGCCACTACAAGAGTGGCCCAGACTAATTTAAGTCTGTAAATGAGTATGGAAGTAACTCCCCGACCGTCATCTCGACCGTCGATTTATCTTTAGCGACTAAAGTCACTTTTAGATCTTGTTCAAAAAACTCAACCATGACCTGGCGGCAAGCACCACATGGCGAGATGGGTTTTTCAGTTTGTCCGTAGACAATCAATTCTGAAAACTCCCGTTGCCCCTCCGAAACTGCTTTAAAAATAGCAGTACGCTCTCCACAATTAGTCAAGGGATAGCTAGCATTCTCGATGTTTACACCCGTATAAATACTACCATCCTTGGCTACTAAAACAGCTCCGATAGGAAAGTGAGAATAAGGCACATAGGCTTGTTTGCTGGTTTCAATTGCTAGTTCAATCAACTCAGTAGTCGCCATCTGCCAATTCTCCTTTTAAAATCGCAACGCCAGCAGATGTTCCGATACGGGTAGCGCCTGCTTCCACAAAAGCAACGGCATCCGCATATGAACGAGCTCCACCAGCTGCCTTAACTCCCATATCTGACCCCACTGTTTTACGCATCAACTGAACATCCTCAATAGTGGCACCACCAGTTGAAAATCCAGTTGATGTTTTGACAAAGTCAGCGCCTGCTTTCTGGGATAATTGGCAAGCCATAACTTTTTCATCGTCTGTTAACAAGCAAGCTTCAATAATGACCTTAACCAACTTGTCACCACTTGCTTCTACGACAGCACGGATGTCCGATTCAACCAAATCCAGATTGCCTGATTTGAGGGCACCGACATTGATAACCATATCAATCTCATCTGCACCATTTTGGACAGCTTCTTTTGTTTCAAAAGCTTTCACAGCTGAAGTTGTTGCTCCCAAAGGAAAACCTACTACTGTACAAACTTTTACATCTGAGCCTTCAAGCCCTGTTTTCGCATGTTTAACCCATGTGGGATTGACACAAACGCTGGCAAAGTCATACTCACGCGCTTCAGATAGCAAACGATCAATTTGTTCTTGACTTGCATCTTGCTTTAAAAGCGTATGATCAATATATTTATTTAACTTCATATTCGGATTCTCCCTGGTTTTATGAGATAATTTCTATAATTTCTCGTAAACTTTGCACTCCATCATTTATTTTAACATATTTTTGAAATTCTGTAACTAGTTCAGAAGAAATTTTTCCATTTGTATAAACTTTTGCAACAATTTCACCCTTTTGAACGGAGTCTCCAACTTTCTTTTCAAAAACAATCCCTGTTTCATAGTCCAAGTCATCAGTCTTGACTGCACGACCGGCTCCTAGTCTCATGGCATAGAGCCCAAATTCCATTGCAGGAAGAGCTGAAATAACACCCGTTTCTTGAGCAGGGATTTCCACCACATGGGCAACTTTGACGGGGCGATAGAGATCTTCTAAATCACCGCCTTGTGCTGCTACCATTTCTTCAAACTTAGCCAGTGCTTGGCCATTTTCCAGGTGTTGACGGATTTCCTTGATCGTTTTCTCAACATCAGCCAAGCCAAGCATAATCTGAGCTAGCTCGCAGATAAAGTGACTAATATCTTCTCGGCCTTTTCCTTGGAGAATCTCGATTGCCTCAAGGATTTCGAGACGATTGCCAATGGCTCTTCCCAAGGGTTGGCTCATATCGGTAATGACTGCTACCGTCTTTCGACCAACTGCCTTACCAAGATCCACCATGGTTTGAGCTAATTTGCGCGCCTCATCAACCGTCTTCATGAAGGCACCCTCACCGACCGTTACGTCTAGCAAAATGGCATCCGCTCCTGCAGCAATTTTTTTGCTCATAACAGAACTAGCAATCAAAGGAATCGTGTCTACAGTTGCTGTCACATCTCGGAGGGCATAGAGAAGTTTATCTGCTTTAACCAGCTGATCGGACTGCCCAATGACAGATACACCAATATCCTGTACCTGACGAATGAAATCCTCTTGACTTCGCTCGACTTGATAGCCCTTAATGGACTCCAATTTATCAATTGTCCCACCAGTATGGCCGAGACCTCGACCACTCATCTTAGCAACGGGCACGCCGAAACTCGCAACAAGTGGAGCCAAGATTAAGGTCACCTTATCACCTACACCACCAGTCGAATGTTTATCAACTTTAACCCCCTCAATAGCTGACAAATCAAACTCCTGACCTGTTTTAACCATATTCATCGTCAGATCAGAAATCTCACGTGTGGTCATTCCTTTAAAATAAACAGCCATAGAAAAAGCAGACATCTGATAGTCTGGAACAGTTCCAGCCACATAGCTTTCTACCAGCCATTTAATTTCAGCTGCAGTCAGTTCTTGACCATCTCGTTTCTTTTGGATTAAATCAACTGCTCTCATTCTTTCACACTTCTAAGGATATAGTATCCCTTATCTTTCTTTACGATTTCACAATTACCAAAAACGTCTTCCATCTTACTTTTAGCACTTGGAGCTCCTTGTTTTTTCTGAATGACAATGGTTAAATCTCCTCCGTCTTTCAAGAAATCTCTGCTCTTTTCGATAATCTCATGAACAACCTGTTTGCCCGCTCGGATCGGCGGATTGGAAATAACATGGTCAAACTTCCCTTCAACTTGTTCATAGATATTGGATTGGAAAATCGTTGCTTCTACTTTATTACGTTCAGCATTTTGTCGCGCTAGGTCCAAGGCACGATTATTGATATCGACCATGGTCGCCTGAACACCATAAGCCTTGGCCAATGACAAACCCAATGGCCCGTATCCACAGCCTACATCAAGGACCGTTTCTCCTTTGTTAACCTCTAGACACTTCAATAAAAGCTGACTCCCAAAGTCAACCATTTTCTTGCTAAAAACACCCGCATCTGTCAAAAAGGTCATTTTTTCTCCCAACAACTCCACTCTCAACTCATGAATGTCGTGAGCAGCATCAGGATTTTCTGCATAATACATTTTACTCATAAAACTATTTTACCATAATTTGGCTTGAATTGTAAATCGTTTACAAAGTGATGATCAAATGAAAAAGACTGAAGAATCCTAGTCAAAAAACCTTTTCTTCAATCTCTTTCAATTATTAGAAATACATTACAATCTATCGGGAACTACAAATTATCATAGTCAGGAAAAAACAGTTCGTCTGCAATCGGGCGCATTTTTATTACTATTTCTTAACCTTAAAATACTTTATTATCAACAAGATTCCCAATATGATGTTTAGATAAAAACCCAACTGATAAGTTTGTGTCAAGATTTCCAAACTTGTCCAAAGTCGTATCAAATCTTCTAGTGACATACGGAATAGATATCCTTCTGTAGCAATCCACAAAATCAAAAATAGATAACTACCAGCCGCAAGCCATTTCGTCCACTGCTTTTTTACTAGCCAAGCAATCAAGAGCGAACAGATAAAGGCAACTGTTACAATGGCATGTTCCATCAAAAAAGTAAAACCGTAATAGATTTCCACAAAGCGTCTACCATTATCCGCATTCGCTCCCCTTATAAAAGGTAAGGCAAAACTTAAAATAAAACAGAGTTCCAATATATAACGTTTTAAGATTTTCATGACACACCTCCAATAAGTTGTGAACCAAAAAGCCCACTTTTAATAACTGATAAGTCTTCAGAAACCATTCCCTATCTCATCATTAAATTATTCAACCTCCATCTACCTCTATTATACGATATTGACTTACTACCATCAAGAAACCGCTTTATCTTTTTAGCTTTTTATGGTATGATAAACAAAATATCTAGGGGAAAACAAATGACCAACGAATTTTTACATTTTGAAAAAATCAGTCGCCAGACTTGGCAATCATTGCATCGCAAAACAACCCCTCCCTTGACAGAGGAAGAGTTAGAATCCATCAAGAGTTTCAATGACCAGATTAGTCTACAGGACGTAACAGATGTCTATCTTCCCCTAGTCCATCTTATCCACATTTACAAGCGCACTAAGGATGATTTGGCATTTTCAAAAGGAATTTTTCTTCAACGTGAAAGCAAATCCCAACCATTTATCATTGGGGTTTCTGGTAGTGTTGCTGTGGGGAAATCGACCACTAGTCGCTTACTTCAGATTCTTCTATCACGCACTCTTCCAGATGCTACTGTAGAATTGGTGACGACTGACGGTTTTCTCTATCCCAATCAAACCTTGATTGACCAAGATATCTTAAATCGCAAAGGTTTTCCTGAAAGTTATGATATGGAAGCCTTGCTGAATTTTCTTGACCGCCTAAAGAATGGGCAAGATGTCGATATTCCTGTCTATTCTCATGAAGTGTATGACATTGTTCCTGGAGAGAAGCAACGTGTCAAAGCTGCTGATTTTGTCATTGTCGAGGGCATCAATGTCTTTCAAAACCCTCAAAATGAGCGCCTTTACATCACTGATTTCTTTGATTTCTCCATCTATGTGGATGCAGCAGTTGAGGACATTGAAAGTTGGTATCTGGATCGTTTCTTAAAACTCCTCAGCTTTGCCCAAAATGATCCCAACAGCTACTACCACCGCTTTACGCAAATGCCAATTGGAGAAGTTGAAGCCTTTGCACATCAGGTTTGGACCAGTATTAATCTCACAAATCTACAAAACTATATCGAACCAACAAGGAATCGCGCCGAGGTCATTCTCCACAAGACTAAAAACCATGAAATCGATGAAATTTACCTAAAAAAATAATTTCCCCTTGTCAAAACCTAAGTTTTCATATATAATGGTATAGTTAGTAAATATGGAGGTAAGAACATTGGCAAACATTAAATCAGCTATCAAACGCGCTGAATTGAACGTTAAACAAAACGAAAAAAACTCAGCTCAAAAATCAGCTATGCGTACTGCTATCAAAGCTTTCGAAGCAAACCCTTCTGAAGAACTTTTCCGTGCTGCTAGCTCAGCTATCGACAAAGCAGAAACTAAAGGTTTGATTCATAAAAACAAAGCAAGCCGCGACAAAGCTCGTCTTTCAGCTAAACTTGCTAAATAAG